>CAZDTC010000067.1:0-9083 GCA_964508125.1 uncultured Candidatus Kuenenia sp. | reverse complement strand
AGGAGACCAACGCCCCCTACGGCGTCGCGAAGAAGGCGATCTTCGTGATGCTCGATGGCTACCGCCGCCAATACGGCCTGGCCAGCGCCGTCGCGGTGCCGGTCAATCTCTACGGCCCGGGCGACAATTTCGATCCGGCGTCCAGCCACGTGATTCCGGCATTGATCCGCAAGTGCGAGGAGGCCCGCGTGTCCGGGGCCGACGAAGTGGTCTGCTGGGGCACGGGATCCGCCACACGCGAATTTCTCTACGTCGACGACGCCGCCGAAGGGATCGTGAAGGCGGCCGAGACCATGGACGAGCCCGTCCCGATCAATCTCGGCGGCGGCATCGAGATCTCGATCCGCGAACTCGTGATGAAGATCGCCGCCGCCTGCGGCTTCGAAGGCCGCATCGCCTGGGACGCATCGAAGCCCGACGGCCAACCGCGCCGGGCCCTCGACATCTCGCGAGCCCGCACGCTCCTGGGCTGGGAGCCCAAGCAGGGCTTCGACACGGGCCTCGCCACCACGGTCGCCTGGTGGCGCGAGCACACCCGCTCGCACGCTTGAATCAACTCACCCGCACCGGCGCGCGCGAGGTGATCCAAGGCTTGATCAACGCGCCTCCTCAACCGGCTCGAGCGAGCCGTGGCCGAGGATGAATTTGCGCGTGCCTGCCGGGCCGTCGAAGATTACGGTGCCCACGGACCGCGGGCCGGTGCCGGAGATACCGGAGAGCACCCCCTCGCCATACTCCACGTGCCGCACCCGCTGGCCGGCGGCATAAGTGTGCTTCGCGGTCGGTGGCCCGCCGAGCTTTTCGGCCAGTTCCGCCGCGGTCTGGAAGGCGCGGTCGCGGGCCGTGCGCGGCCGTTTCGGAGGGGGCTGCGGAGCGCTGGGAATGTCCTGCGAGATGTCTTCGTCGGCCGGGCCGGCAACGAGTTGCGATGCGTCGTCCGTCGCGTCCCACGATCGACGTGCCGGTGCGTCGTCGAAGTCGAAGCCGCCGAGGCCACCCGACGGAGGCGCTTCGGCGCCGGTGAGCTCCGTTTCGCTGCCCGTCATCTCCGTGAGGAACACGCTCGGGGCCGAGATCCGGCGCGCGCCGCGGTAGTCGCGGATCCGGGCGCAGCTCGCGTGCACCTCCTGCATCCCCCGCGTGATACCCACGAACACGAGCCGCCGTTCCTCCTCGAGCTGATCCGGATGGTCGAGGCTGCGCTCGTGCGGCAGGATGCCGTCTTCCATCGCGATCAGATAGACGATCGGAAACTCGAGCCCCTTGGCAGCGTGGAGCGTCATCAGGGCCACCCGCTCGCTCGCGGGATCCCAGACGTCGGTGTCGGCGACGAGGGCCGTCGTCTCGAGGAACGTGCCGAGCGCGTCGGTCGTCGGCTCCTGATCCTGCGGCGTTCGGCCCGCAAACTCCTGGTCGAACTGCTGTGCGGCGGTGAGCAACTCCTCGACGTTGGCAACGCGGTCTTCGCCTTCCTCGTCGATGCCGTCGTCCGCGAGCCACGCCCGGTAGCCGGTGCGGTCCACCACGGCCGTCAGCAGGGCTGCCACGCTCGCATCGGCGGCCGCGACGGCCGCCAGCGCCTCGTAGAGCCGGCCAAACTCGCCGAGGGCCTTGGCGGCCCGCTTCGTCAGGCCGGCAATCGCTGCAACGCGGGAGGCGGCCTCGAGCCGGCTCACGCGGTGGTCCTCGGCCCAGGCGGCGAGCAGGTCGAGCGATTGCCGGCCGATGCCGCGCGGGGGCACGTTGACGACCCGGGAGAAGGCCTCGTCGTCACGCGGATTCCTCAGGAGCCGAAGCCAGGCGACGACGTCGCGGATCTCGCGGCGCTTGAAGAATTCGAGCCCGCGCACGAGCTGGTACGGCACGCCACGGCCACGCAGCGCAACTTCGAGTGAACGTGACAGTGCATTGGTCCGAAACAACACACAGTATTCGCGAGCCGATCGTCCGGCGGCGATGCCCGCGGCGATCTCGTCGGCGATGCGGTCGGCCTCGTCGCGGCTCGTGGCGTCGAGCACGATCCGCACCCGTGAGCCGGCGGCCGCGTCGGTGACCAGCCGCTTCGGTTTGCGGCGCGAGTTGTGGGCGATGAGCCGATCGGCAGTGCCGAGGATGTTGGCCGTGCTGCGGTAGTTGTGCTCGAGCTTCACGACCCGCGCAGAAGGGTAGTCGCGCTCGAACTCCAGGATGTTGCGGATGCTGGCTCCGCGCCACCCGTAGATCGCCTGATCGGGGTCGCCGGTCACGGCGAGGTTCGGATGGTCGATGGAAAGCCCGCGCACGATGCAGTATTGCGCGGCGTTGGTGTCTTGGTATTCGTCGACGAGGACGTAGCGATGCCGCGCGTCGAGGAGGGCCCTCAATTCGGGGTTGTCGGTGAGCAGACGGGCGCTGTGCACGAGCAGGTCGTCGAAGTCGACGGAGTTCGCCGCGAGGAGAAACTCCTGGTAGACGGGCCAGAGTCGGAGGGCCACCTCGTCGGCAGGCCGGCCCCAGCGAGGCGAAAAGGTCTCGGGGGAAAGAAGGTCGTTCTTGGCGCGGCTGATCGTTCCCGCGAGCCGGTCGATCGGCGTGTGGGTGAGAGAGAGGCCGAGCTTGCGAGCGGCCCGCTTGAGCACGGCCCCGGCGTCGTCGGGGTCGAGGATCGAGTAGTCGCTCGTGAGCCCCACGAGGCTCGCATGCCGGCGCACGAGGCGGGCGGCGAACCGGTGAAACGTGCCCATCTCGATGGGCTGTGGCCCGACCAGGTCGGTGACGCGCCGCCGCATCTCGTCGGCCGCCTTGTTTGTGAACGTCAGGGCGACGATCTGGCGAGCCGGGATCCCCTGCGCGATCAGGTGAGCGATGCGGCGGGTGACCACGCGGGTCTTGCCGCTGCCGGGGCCGGCCAGCACGAGCAGCGGGCCATCCACGTGGGCGGCAGCCTGCCGCTGGGAGTCGTTGAGGTCGGCGAGGGCCGGGAGCGTCACGGAAGCGGTGCTAGCATGCCAGCGGGAAAAGGTAGTCGGATTGATGACGATTCGATTATATTCCGCCCCCGGCGGTGCCGGCTCGCGCGGCATTCGCGGCGGCCGTGGCTTGTACGGCCGTACGGCAGCCGCCTCATCATGGACGTGATCATGGATTTTCACAGCGCAACGGACTTGGAACCACAGGGAGGGAACCCCACATGCCACGCATCCCCTACAAGAATCTGACCCAGACCGACGAAATGGCCGAGAAGCTCGAGATGAGCACGGCCGAGATCGGCCTCTCGGTGCGGACGACCAACTGCCTCGAGGAGAAGGGCATCTTCACGGTCCACGACCTGCTCAACTGCACGCGTGCCGACCTGCTCTCGATCTCGAACTTCGGCGAAAAGACGCTCGAGGAGGTCTACCGCTCCCTCGAAAAGATCGGCTTCTTTCGCGCCTCGCGGTCGCCTGCCTCCGGAGCCGTGGACCCTGCCGAGAATCGCCAGGAATCGCTCGCCTGAGCGGCACCCCGGGCGGCTGCGCGGCGACGAGCGCATAATGCGGGCATCGAGCCGCTGAAGTCTAGGCGGATTGCAGCCGCCAGAGCGCGTCCCCGACCCGAGGAGTGTGCCCGTGAGATTGCCGCGATTCCTCGGCAAGAAGCGCGGACACCGCCGCACCGGGTCGCAGGTCTGGGGCTCGTTCGGCGAGGCGGTGTTCTATGCCGCGCTGGTGGCGGCTGGATTGTGCTTTGCGGGCCTGCTCATCACAGGCTCTCTCGGCATCGGCCAAGAGGCGACGGGGTTGCCTTGGGCCCGATGGTGGCTGTGGCTCGTCAGCCTGTTGATCCCTGGGGCCTTGCTCGCCTTCGGCGCCGCCGGGTTCGTGCGCATCGTGCGCGGATGGGGCAAGTCAGAGGAGCGGCGTGCGGCCGCGGAGGGCCTCGCGAATCTCATCGAGAGCATGGCGCCTCCCGAGGATGGAAGTCGGCGACCGCCGGGCGTGCCCGCTTGCGAAGATCTCGTCAACTCGCCGGGCACGATTCTGCGATATCGCCTGCCGATCGAGAGCCCCGAGAGTTGGACGCTCGTGGGGATGGGCCTGTTTGCCTTGCTCTGGAACGCCGTGCTGGGAGTGCTCGCCGTCGGCGCCGGTCTCGACCTGCTGAGCGGCCGGGTCGAGTGGGTGTTGCTCGCGGTGCTCGTTCCTTTTCTCGCCGTCGGCGTAACTGCCGTGGTATTGTTCGTTCGCCGACTCTTTCTCACCACCGCCGTGGGCACGACGCAACTCGAGATTTCCGACCATCCGCTGCTCCCGGGGAGAAGCTACGACGTGCTCCTCGCCCAGGGTGGATCGGGAGTGTTCGTGTCGCTCACGCTCACGCTCGAGGTGGAGGAGATGGCGTCGTTTCGCCAGGGCACCGACACCCGCACCGAACGGATCATCGTGTGGCGGGAGTTGGTGAAGGAATGGAAGGACGTGCAGATCACGCCGGGCGTGCGGTTCGAGACGCATGTCACGGTCGCGATTCCGGCCGGGGCGATGCATTCATTCGCTTCCGAGCACAATTCCGTCCGGTGGCGGATCGTCGTCGCAGGCCGACCTGAGCGGCGGCCCGCCTTCACACGTGTGTTTCCTCTCGTCGTCCATCCTGCGATCGGCGACACACACGCGGGGCTGCAGTCTCTGGCCGCGGCCGACGAGGTGCTCCGATGACGGCCAGCGACAAGGCGGATGGAACCACGCGCCAGGTGCTGCCGCGGGTCAGCGTACAGTTTGATCGAGCGGTGCGGGTGTATGCGCCTGAGCAGGAACTGGCGGTGCGATATGACGTCGAGGGCGTGCCGCCCGAGTCGGTTCGGGCACTGGAGCGGTCGGTGCTCTGGTACACCGAAGGGAAGGGGGAAGAGGATCTCTCCGTCCACCACTTCGAGCGATTCGATGAGGTGGAGCACTGTGCCAAAGCCTTGCCATCCGGGTCGTTCACTGTCCGGCTTCCGGTGAGTCCGCTTTCGTACGAGGGCGTGATCGTCAAGATTCGATGGTGCGTGCGCATCCGGATGTTTTTCGCATCCGGCCGCGACTTCGTCTCGGAACACGTGTTCGATCTCGGTGAGATCGCCCCGGCCCGCGGCACCGTGGAGCGGCTGATGTGATCACTGCATCCCCCGGCAACCTCCTGGACAACCCGTTCTGCACGCGGCACGTCCGCCCCGGCAGGCTGCCCTCCTTCGATGCCGCCGGGTGGCCGATCGATCTCGGGCGGCTGGTGAACCGCCTGCGCACACTCGCCGGCTCCGCGGCAATCGTAGGCCCGCACGGCAGCGGCAAGACGACGCTTCTCGGCCATCTCGCCGATGCGCTGGAGGCACAGGGCGAACGCGTGGTGCGAACGAGGGTCGGGCGGGCCCGTGACGCCCTCATGCTCCTCGCGGCGGTTGCGACGGCCCGGCGCGGTGACATCATCTGCGTCGACAGTTGGGAGCGGCTCGGTGTGCCGTGGGCTCTCATCATCCGGCGGTGTGCCTCGGCCTCGCGGGTGCGGCTGCTCGTCACCGCACACCGCGGAGGCGAGATACCGACGCTTTGGGAGTGCAGCACCACGCCAGCCTTGCTTGGCGCGATCGTGGCCAGGCTGCCGGTCGGCGGCTCAAGTTCACGGCTGATCGAAGATTCCGACACGAGAAAGGCCTTCCACACGGCTTCGGGCGACATCCGCGAGGCATTGTTTCTGCTCTACGACACCTTCGAGGCTCGATCGCGCCTCCGGCGCGAAGGCCCCGCCTGACTGACTGGTCGTAGGGATGGTGGCGGCCGTGCCGATCGTAGCGGCGCGCCGAGGCAAATTCATGAAGCTCGCCCCGGGTTTTTTCAGCGTGCACCCCAAAGCGGAACCTAGGCTTGGGTGACTGTGAAGAAGGCGGAGTCGCCCGGGGTTTCCGGGCGCATGCCGCCGCACCTGATTGAAGGAGTCTGCAATGAACACGCGACGTCGGATCCTCGTATTGCTGCTGGCCGGCGCCGCTGCATCCTTCCAGCCGCGGTCAGCCGAGGCGCAGGGCTGCCTCGATGGCCTGTTTGCCGGCTGTGCTTCGTGCTTTCGCAAGGCCCCTCCCGCCTACGCCGTGGCGCCCGTGATGGCTCCCATCGCCGCGCCCGTGCCCGCACCGCCGCCTCCCGTGGTGGTGCCGGTGCAGCAGGTGAGCTACGTCCCCGAGACGACCTACCGCACGCAATACCAGTGCGTCCCGGTTACGGCGTACAAGCCGTCGTATGAGATCGATCCCTGCACAGGTTGCAGCCACGAGTGCGTGCAGCAGGTGACGAACTATGTCCAGCAGGCCGTGAACGTGCCTGTGACGCAGTATCGCGCCGTGTACTCGACGAAGTACGTCCAGATGCAACCAAGCGGCCCGGCCTACACCGCGCCTGCCGGCGGCATGCCGGCATACGGCGCCCCAGTCGCCGCGCCCGCTCCGGTCTACCAGCCCGCTCCTGCCGCGAGCCAGTTCGCCGCGCCGATCCAGACGACGCCGCAGGCCTGGGGCTCAGCCGGCACGGACATCCCTCAGCAGTTGATCCAAGGCCAGACGAGCATCGCCGCTCCGACGCTGCCCCAGGGCTTTGTGCCGCAGAACACGGTGCCCCAGCCCGTCATGCCCCAGCCGAACTTCCAGCAGCAGCAGATCGTGCCGCAGGGTGGAACCTACGCCGTGCCGGCCCCCGCCGCGGGGATGCAGCCGACGACCCCTCCGGCACTCCAGCCGGCGCCTTCGCTGAAGCCGATTCCCGAACTTCCGCGCTCGACGGGCGGCGCCACGGGCTCCGCTGCCGCTCCCTCGCCGTATGCCGCGCCGCCTGCGACGCAGCAGCCTGCCCTGCAACCGCCGAGCTTCGTACCCGGCACCGGCACGACATCAGGCAGCGGCACCACGTCCGGCGCGAATCCCACCAGCGGTCCTGCCACGATGCCAGTCGTGCCCGGCACCGGCCCCGGGGCCGCCACGGGCGCCTTCCCGCGGCTGCTCGAGCCGACGAGCCACACCACCTCGTGGCAGTCTGCCCCGATCCGGCCCACGTCATACCCGACCGCCGCGCTCCCTGGCCGCGTGCAGTAACCCGTGGGGCAAGCGTCCCGCTTGCCAGACAACGCGCCCAAGCCGGCGCGCGTCAATTGAAGCAGCGACAGGCTGAAGCCTGTCCTACGAGTGGGCATGGTCGCGTGCAGCCCGTACGATGGTGGGCGTGACGAATGCCGACATTGCCGCCGTCTTCGAGCACGTCGCCGACCTGCTCGAGTTCCAGGGTGAAAACGTGTTTCGCGTGCGGGCGTATCGCGCCGCCGCCCGCACGATTGGCAGCCTCGTGGAGTCGATCGCGAGCGTCCGGGCCGATCCCGCCCGGTCGCTCACCGACCTCGAGGGGATCGGGTCGGACCTCGCCGGGAAGATCGGCGAACTGCTCGATCACGGCCGGCTCGCCCTCCTGGACGATCTTCGGAAGCAGGTGCCGGCCGTCGCCTTCGAGCTGATGCGGGTGCCCGGGCTGGGCCCGAAGAAGGCGAAGGCGCTCCTGACCGAACTTAAGCTCACGTCGCTCGAAGACCTGGAGCAGTCTTGTCGCGAGGGCCGCGTGGCGGGGCTCAAGGGCTTCGGCGAGAAGACCCAGGCGGCGATCCTCGAGAACATCGCCTTCGCGAAGAATCCCGAGCACAAGCGTCTGCTCTGGAACGAGGCCGACGCGATCATGCACGCCCTCCTTGCCTGGATGGGAGGCTGCCCGGCAGTGCGGCAGATCGCAGGAGCGGGCAGCTGGCGGCGCGGCCGGGAGACGATCGGCGATCTCGATCTCGTCGTCGATGCCGACGACCAGGCGGCCGCGATGGATCATCTCGCGGCCTGGCCGGAGACCGCGGCTGTTCTCCTGCGGGGTGACACGAAGACCAGCGTGCGCGGTCCACGCGACGTGCAGATCGACCTGCGGGTGGTCGACGGGGATTCGTTCGGGGCGGCGCTGCAGTATTTCACCGGATCGAAGGAGCACAACGTGAAGCTCCGGTCGCGAGCCCGCGAGCAGGGGCTGTCGATCAACGAATACGGCGTGTTTCCTCTTTCCGCGGGTGACACGGAAAAGCCTCGGGCCAAAGGGCGGAGCCGCGGTGGCGCTACCGAGGAGGAGGTGTACCGCGCCGTCGGTCTGCCGTGGATTCCCCCGGAGTTGCGCGAGGGGGGCGGCGAGATCGACCTCGCGGAGCGAGACGCCCTGCCGGCGCTCGTGGAACTCGGCGATATTCGTGGCGACCTGCACATGCACACGACCGCGACCGATGGCGAAGACACACTCGCCGAAATGGTGCGGGCCGCGATCGGCCGTGGGCTCGCCTACATCGCGATCACCGACCACGGCCAGCGTGTGTCGATGGCCCGGGGGCTCGACCGGAAGCGGCTCCTCAAGCAGTGGTCGGAGATCGACCGGCTCAACGAGTCGCTCGCGGCCGAGGGCCCGCCGCCGATCGTGGTGCTCAAGGGTATCGAGGTCGACATGCTCGAGAAGGGCGGCCTCGACCTGCCCGACGACGTGCTCGAGCGGGCCGACTGGGTGGTGGCGAGCCTCCATTACGGTCAGAACCAGCCACGCGATCGCATCACGGCCCGGATTCTCGAGGCAATCCGCAATCCACACGTGTCGGTGATCGGCCACCCCACCGGCCGGCTCATTAACCGCCGCCCCGCCTACGATGTCGACATCGAGGCGATGATCGAGGCCGCTGCCGAGACCGGCACGTTTCTCGAGATCAACGCCAACCCCTGGCGGCTCGATCTCGACGACCGTCACGCCGCGGCCGCGAAGCGGGCGGGTGTGAAGCTCGTGATCTCGACGGACGCCCATTCGACCCGCGGCCTCGACGTGATGCGCTGCGGCGTGCTCCAAGCCCGCCGCGCCGGGCTCGAGGCCAAGGACGTGGCCAACACGCGCACGCTCGCGCAGCTGAAGAAGCTGTGCAAGAAGTAGGACAGGCTTCAGCCTGTCATGCCTCAACTCATGCGCGCAGGCTCGGGGCTACCCAGACCATAGAGCGGGCTATGGGAGCGAGCGCAGCCATGGATGGCGAAGCGAAGCGGACATGCA
>CAZDTC010000066.1:0-9106 GCA_964508125.1 uncultured Candidatus Kuenenia sp. | reverse complement strand
CAGGACGCCGGGCTCCACACCTACCTGCGCACGCTCAACATCCTCTTCAGCCGGCCGACGGCCGGGGGCGGCAGCGAGGTCGTGGAAACCGCCGGCTGAGCTTCGCGCAACCCGCCGTAAGGTAGACCGCTTCGTCAAAGTAGACCGCTTCGTCCCGAAGCGGATCTCACCCTCTTCCGGAGGACGCGGTCCATGCGCCTGCCACCCCTCCCTGGAACGGCGCCGCAAAACGTGTGGCACCCCTCGGTAGCGCTATCCCCCTGCCGTAATAAGCCTATTTTCATCGCTTTTTCGCGGTCCTGAAAGCCCGCGCGCCCATTCGTTGCCACCCTTCGCAAGGGGTGTTAGTCTCGTCGGACTGATTGTCTTCCCAGTCTTTGCGGGTTAATCCCCTTCCGCTGGTGATGCTGCAGTTGGAGTCTCTTCTCGTTCTGCCTTCCCTGCTTTTGGAAATTGATTCATGAGTCGGAACCCCGGATTTGCGGCAACCGTCAAGGAACTCTTCTCGCGCCGCGCCAACCGCGGCCCCGTATCCCGCCGCCGCGTAGCCTCTCGCCGCCATGACCAGCGCATCGAGACGCTCGAACCGCGGCTCGCCATGGCTGTGGCGACCTTCTTCGAGCCAACGTCGGCGACTCTGCTCGCATCGCCGGGCAGCAATCTCTACCTAACGAAGGTCGTCGGCGATGAACTCTGGGCGGCCGAGTCCTCCACATTCGTCGGCCGGGATTCGATCCCGGCGATTTCGACCCGCGGCACGCTTGCGATCACAACGGGCGTTGAAAAGAATGACTCCGATGTCGAGTTCGCCGGGTTCCCAATGGCGTCCGGTGATACGACATTCTTCGTGTTGTCGAAAACCCGCGTCATGGACAACAAAAATGGCGGCGGGTTGAGTTTCTCCGAAGGAGGCGAGCTATACGGTGCGCTTACATGCGTTCAGCCAGATGGCACGATGAGCACCTGGACGTTTTCGGACTGGAATCTCAACAACGCCGATCCCGCGTTCGATCTCTCACAGATTCGATTCACGAGTGGTCCTGGATATGGAGGCACCCGCACATGGTTCGCGGCCAGCGGCGCGCCGACATCGTTTACGCAGCCCAAAACTGGTCATTACGTTCCACAATCGATCGAGATTGCCAACAATAGCGGAGATATCGCCCAGCAGGCCGCGATGCTGCGAATTCGATGGAATCAACCGCTGACAGCGATGCAGAACGTAACGATTGCGGAAGTTAGGTACGATCGCGCGCAGGGAATCGATACCGGCGCGAGTGTTTCTCCTACGCCGCAAATCGATCGCAACCTTCTGCCGTCGGCTCCCGAGCGCAGTGCCGAGTTTACACTGCCCGGGGCATCGGAAATTGGTAGCCTCGGAATCGTGCCTGGAACACTCTCCGGCACGATCATCGTAGATGGAGTGCCACTCGGCTTTTCCACTCGCCGTGCGTTCAATCAGCTTTATTTTGATGGCGGCCCCGCCCCCACCCGCGGAGTCCTGGCTACCGCGGACGGCAGCCAACTCTATGTCACAGGCATGTACGACACGACCGGGCGGCTCTTTTTGAGTTTTGCAACACGCGCGGTGGTCGGGACTGGTCTGTCGGTTTTTGAAAGCTTTATCCCCCAAGCGCCTGGCCGTGTTCTCGTCAGCGCCAACTACGGCGTGAGCACTACCGGCTCCTCTGCCGGAGACGTCACGTTTTTCGCGGGCCACGACATCACCAATCCGATCGCGGTCAACGTTCTCACGCCTGGCTCCACGGTCCGCGTGGAAAGCCCCCTTCTATCGAGCGGCAACATCGACATCAACGCCACGAATGTCAACTTTGCAAGCGATTCTTCAACGCCGGGAGTGCTTAGCGTCGGCGCACCCAATGTGGTGACAACATCCATTGAATGGGCCGCCCTGGCTCGTGCGGAAATCAACAACGGGGAGGTTGTGCGACTTATCCCCGTCGTGGGCTTTGAAGGCTCGGGATACGACGCTGACAGCGTAAATATCGTTTCTGTCGCGCCCCCTCAAAGCGTGAGTGCCACGGCGACTCTGAGCCGTGTCAATGGTTCAGTCGCAAAAATTAACCTCACACAAAAAGGCTCCGGGTATGCGACAGCACCGGCAGTAACGATCTCCGCGCCCGATCAGGTTAACGGCGTACAGGCGGAGGCCGTGGCAACGATCGCGGCCGGTGCAATTACCGAAATCCAAGTGACCAAGCCTGGCAGCGGCTACAGTTTCACGCCCACAATCACGATCGCCGCCCCGCCACCGGCAGCCGACACAGCTCCCCCGTCAGTGCAGGCCGTGGCCTCGGCAGTCATCGCGGGCGCCATTCTGTCGATCGCAGTCCCGAATGGCGGCTTCGGATATACGACTACTCCGGCCGTATCGATCACCTCCTCTGCGGGCGGAAGCGGCGCTACGGCCACTGCGACTGTCACAAATGGAGTGGTCACATCCATCTCCATTAATCCGGGAGGCGGCGGCACCGGCTATCGGTTTGACAGTTCGACCGAAATTAGGATTGCCCCGCCACCGCCATCGAACGGAACAACTGCTACTGCCACAGCGATCGTCGATCGCAATACCGGTCAAATCACGGGATACACGATTACAAATCCCGGCTCTGGGTACGGTGCCGTCCCGACCGTCACGGTCGCCGCCCCAAGACCCGTAGCCGGGGCAGCGGCAACGGCGACGATCAGCAATGGCCAAGTCACGACTATTGCAGTTACATCAACGGGCTACGGTTACCGCACTGCGCCTCGGGTGACGATTTCCCCGCCTGCGCCCGGCACAGGCGGCAGGGCGGCTCGGGCGACAGCACAACTCGACAACGAAGGCCGGGTTATTGACTTCACCTTCGATGACCGCGGTAGCGGCTACGACCGCGCCAAGCCACCGCAGGTCTTCATCGCCGCCCCGGATCCGATCGCCGTCGCCGAGACGGCGTCGTTTAACACGACGACGGCCGCGAACGAATACCGAATCTCGCTCGCCGACGATCCCAATACCGACCCTCGCCGTGGCAGAATGTTTGTTTCGCAGACGAGTTCACTCAGCCGTTCGCCCACCGCCGCGGCGGCCCTTTTGCGGGTGGAGGCGGAGCAATCCGATGTGATCGTGGAGGGGCGGATCAATGCCACGGCGCAGACCTATTACCTGCCCTCACCGCCGGCTGCGGCGGACCTTGCGCCATTTACATTCACGACCCGGGCATCGAGTGGCCAGCAGACTGGCTTGATCTCCGGCGGCGACGTACAGGTGATTCTTGCCAACGACCTGCCTACGCCCGCCGATGACACGTCAGTGGCGTTTAATGTCGTCGATCTCAAGACCGATATCGGGTCGCTCCGCCTGCGGGCGGCCACGCGTGCCGGGGCCACTCGCCGCGATCCATTCCCCTACTCCATCACGATCGACGAGGCAAACAACCTCGATGTCGATGCCGTTGCCGCCTCGAGCTTCCCGATCGTGATGCTCATCGCCGGCAGCCTCAACTTCAATGCCGCGCTCAGCACCGCCGGCGGCATGGATCTCAATGTCGGAGACGATTTTAGGCTCGGCGCACCGATTCAGACCACGAAGGGCAGAATTTCCTTCGAGGCCGACAATCTGCTTTTGAACAACTCCGTCGCCGTCACGGCAACAGACGAGGATGACGCGAAGGACGACATCCTGCTCACGGCTCGGAGCGGCGACATCTTCGTGAAGAGCGCCATTTCGGCGGTCAATCGGGTTCGGATGACGCAACGCAATCGCAGCAATCCGCAGCAAGCCATTCGTCGCTATACGGGCTCCCCCATCGCGATCCCTGATGCCGGCACTGCCGTAGCCTCGATCGACCTGACCGACGCCATCAACGACTTCACATTCGAGAATCTCCAGGTCGGCATAAGCATCACCCACACGTTTGTTTCCGACCTCACCGCCACGCTCATCTCGCCTGCCGGCACACGCATCACGCTGTTTAGCGGCGTGGGCGGCGGTTCCGACAATTTCAAAGACACCGTGCTCGACGATGACGCTCCGGTGGCCATCCGGGACGGGATCGCGCCTTTCACCGGCACGTTTCGCCCCCAGCAAAGCCTCGCCAGCCTGTTTGGCAAAAACGCGAAGGGCACATGGAGGCTCGAAGTGCGCGATTCGGGCGGCGGCGACACCGGAACCATCGATGCCTTTTCTCTGATCTTCCGGAACTCCGCGGCACAAGAGGGCAAGGTTTTTGGCACCGGCCGTGTCGACGCCTCGTCGCTCGACATCCTTGCGGAAGGCTACGTCGGCAACCCCGATAAGACGCCGATCGATCCTGAGTTCTTCCTTCGCACGGAAGTCGATGAACTGACGGCCCGGGTTGCTAAGAGCGTCGCGATCGATGAACTCACGCGCATCAACATCCCAGCGCTCGTAGCCGGTGGCCAGGTGACCGTTCGAGCGAACGGTTTCGACGGCGATGCCTCCTCCCTCGGCGATGCGCAGGTGGCCGCGCTCAAGGGCGCGTTCCTCGATATCCCCGCCATCGATGCGCTGGCGCCCAACGGCAGCATCGATGTCCAAGTGGTCACGCCCAACGATCTTACGATTGGCAATTCGGCCGTCATCCGTGCCGACAAGGCGCTGAGCATGACTGCCGCAGGCAAGTCGAAAATCCGGGCCTCTGGCGGCTCCAACGCCAGCAGCATCGCCGTTTTGGACGCCCCGCTTGCGGGTAGCGGTGCGCGGCAGGTGCGGGGCGTGGTGTCTGACCCCGTGGCAGGCGCGTATTCTGCAGGCATTCCCGGCACTGTCGCATCGACGATCTCAGTTTCCGGGTCGTTTGCAGTTCCCGGCGTAACCG
Source organism: uncultured Candidatus Kuenenia sp. (assembly GCA_964508125.1). Classification (GTDB taxonomy): domain Bacteria; phylum Planctomycetota; class Planctomycetia; order Pirellulales; family UBA1268; genus RGVT01. The sequence continues at coordinate 4,265 of CAZDTC010000066.1, read as the reverse complement.
ATCTACGCGTTGGTGACAGGATCCTTATCGCGGGTGGCGCATCTCCTGCGGGCGCTCCCGTACTCACCGCCAATGGCGTTTACGCGGTCACGAGTCGAAGCGTAGCCAGCACTGTGCTCACCCGCGCCACCGACTCGGACACTGCCGCGGAGATGCCGAATAACACATACGTTCGCGTGAGCGGCGGCTCGGCCGTCAACAACATTTATAAACTTTCCTACGACGCGTCGCAGCCATTCACCGCAACGCCCATCACGGTTGCTGATGTGACATCCTCGCTGACAACCGACATCGGCTCAGACGATCCAAATGACCTCGTGTCATTTGTCGTCTCAACCGACGAAGGGACGAACCTCGCCGTGGGGTCGTTGGGCAAGATGCTTTTGCTCGCTGCGGCCAACCGTTTCGAACAGAAGACCGAACTGCGTTTCTCGGCCGACGTGGGCACGATCCCGCTCGCTGAGGAACTGCCGACCATCAACCGCAAGATCGACATCGACGGCAGTCGGCGGTATGAGACTGCGACCAACGTGCCGACGATCCTCATAGACGGCTCCAAGGTAGGCCGCCGGTTCGATGGCTCCGTCGTCAACTCCACCACCGCAGTGCCGGGCATCCAATTCGTCGGCGCAGGCTCTGCGGGTAGCCGGCTCGCCAACCTCGCCATCGGTGGCTTTGCCAACGACGCAGCCGTGTCGATCGACAATACCTCTGAAATCCTTGTCGATGCGGCCACGCTCGGGAAGTCTGCCATAGGCGCGAAACTCGGCAACAAGTTCGGCGTGCTCGCCAAGGCGGGTTCGACCAACATCACGGTGAGCAATTCCACGATCGTGAGCAGCGGCGAGGCCGGCGTTCGCGCGGAAGGCGATGCCACAGGCATCATGCTGGTTGGCAACACGATCGGCCAAAACCTGTTTGACAACCGGAAGGGCGTTGAATTTGCTTCGACGGGTGTGAATCACATCGGCGCCCTGGCCCTGACCAACACACCGGGGAGTGTCGTGAAAGATTCTCCCACGATCACGATGCCCGCCGGGTTTCTATTTGAAAACCTCTTCCTCGGTCAGGTCGTGACCGGCACCGGCCTCCCGGCCGACGCCCGGGTCGTGGCATTCAACGCCGCCCAAAGAACCATCACGCTTTCGCGGCCCGCCCTTGCCGGAGGAGCGGAGATGGGACTGTCGTTTTCGAGCCCAGTGCGAAACACGCTCCAGTGGAATCTGTACGGCGCCCGGCTTGCCAACGGTACCAACAGGGTCGTAAACAGCAACGTCGTCAACAACGTGTTTGCCGGGATCCATATCGAAGGCGGCGTTAACTCCATCGGTGATTCGGCCACTCGCACGGCACAGAGCAACGACATCAACCTCAATCAGGGCTGGGGAATCCTCGTTGAAGCCACCTCGAAGGCAGCTGCCGAAACGCTTGCCGCGAATCAGACCATACGCGGCAACCTCTTCACGCCACAGGGCACCGCCATCGGCGATGCCACCAAGCAAAACCGCCGTGGTGCGATCGGCATCAAGGCCGGCGACATTTCCACTCCCCTCAAAGATCAAGTCTATCCCGGTGTGGCTAATGCCCTCATGGCGAACCCGCTCACCGGCGTCGATCCAAATGGCAACCTGCATTTCGCTGTAGCCGACACGCGCGGCCCAATAGCTGCTCTCGAGCCGGTGCTCAATGCCGGTGGCACGCCGCTCCTTGACGACAATGCCTCGCCCGACATTGCGCTGATCCGATTTACGGCCGCTCGGGCGGCGAAAAGGTTCGCCGTTCGAATCAGCGATGACGGCTCGGGAATCAAGCGAGACACGATCGTGAAGGAGGCCTTCACGATTACCCGCGAGGGCGTGCCGCTTGTCGAGGGCAGCGACTACACGTTCCGCTTCGACGGCAACGAGATCGCGCAGTTTGAGGCCAAGGCGACGACCTTCCCGCTCGGCACCTACGTGGTGACCGCAAACAGCCGTAAGGCGGTCACCGGCGGCCAGTCCGGGTGGCTTACGGACCTCGACAACAACGCCATGGCCTCGAGCGCTTCGTTCACGATTTCGCTGGCCGATCTTCCGGGCAAGCCCACGGCAGTCGTTGCCGCCGCTGGAGATGGGCTTGCCACGGTCACGTGGACGGCCCCGACGAGCGTGCCGGCTGCGACGGACTACATGATTGAGTACCGTGCGGCCGGCGGGGCCTGGACGGCTTTTAACGATGGCACTTCGGCTGCAACCAATGCCACTGTCACTGGGCTTGCAAACAACGTCGCCCACGAATTCCGGGTGCGAGCTGTCAACAGTGCCGGGCAGGGCGAATTTTCTGATGCATCCGCTCCGGTCACGCCCCGGACTCCTGCGGCTGCGCCCAGCATCACCGGCGAAACTGTTGGCAATGCTCAGGCCACCGTCACTTGGACGACGCCTGCCGACAACGGCTCGCCCATCAAAGGCTATGCCTTGGAATACTCGGCCACCGGCAGCGCCCCTTGGGCGCGGATCAACCTTGAAGTCAGCAATTCGCATACCGTGACAGGCCTCATGAATGGCACGAGCTATTCCTTCCGTGTCGCGGCAGTGACTGACTTTGGTGTCGGCAGTTTTTCATCGATCCGACCGGTCAACCTGCATCCAGGAGCTCCCGGTAGCATTCTGGCGCAGCCGCGCAATCAGTCTGCTTTGCTCTCTTGGCCCACACCCACGCCGAATGGCAATCTGCCAATTACGAGCTACTCAGTCGAGATGAGCGCGGATAACGGACAATCGTGGACTCAGATGGCCAGCACGAACGGTAACTCGACAACCGTGAACGGGCTAAGTAACGGCGTAAATTATCTGTTCCGCGTGGCAGCGACAAACCGCGGTGGCACCGGCCCGGTTTCCCCGGTTGGCGCTGTGACGCCGCGCACGCTGGCTGCCGCCCCCACCATCACGACAGCAACCGCCGGCGGTCAGCAGGTTGCTCTTGCATGGACGGTGCCAGCCAATAATGGCTCCCCCATCGTGCGATATGTCGTTGACTTCTCGAGCGACGGCGGCGGCTCGTGGACCCGCCGAGAAGGGAATGCCTCTCCTTCCGCGGTCATCACAGGCCTTGCGAACGGCACGTCCTATGTCTTTCGGGTCGCGGCCGTGAACGCGGAGAACGTCGGGGCCTTCTCAGCACAGACGGGCCAGATCACTCCGCTGGGCGCACCTAGCGGAATCTTCGCGACCGCGAGCAACCGCTCCGCATGGCTTATTTGGACGGCTGCCGATGCTGGCAACGGTTCGGCAGTCACGGCTTATCGCATTGAAATGAGCACTGATGGGGGCAACAGCTGGGCACAGGCTGCTGTCGTGGCCGGCAGCGCGAATTCCGCGCGGATTCAAGGCCTCGTAAACGGCACGGGCTACACCTTCCGCGTCGCGGCGGTGGCAAATCAGTCACCGGGCCCCTTCTCCGGTGTGTCAAGCGAGGTGTTCCCAGCGGTGAGCGTGGGCGCTCCCACCCGTGTTACTGCAACGCTCAGCAATGGAGCGGTCAGCCTGCGTTGGACCGCTCCTCGGTTTCCGAGGGGCGTGACTATTGATGATTACGCCGTGCAATACTCGACCGACAATGGCGTGAGTTGGAGGGTTTATGAGGACGGCATCTCGACGGCCACGCGAACTGTCGTCACGGGGCTGCCAAATGGGGCCCAGTATCAGTTCCGAGTGGCAGCGGTCACGGGCGACTTGATCGGAGAAGTTTCGGCAGCAACGAGGCCCATCCTTCTCTTCGATCGCCGTGCGACACCGACAGCCCCGGCAAACCTGCGAGGGACCGCATCGGGCAGCATCTACTCGCTCCAGTGGAACGCCGTCGCCGGCAACGCCGGCGGGGCGGTCACCGACTACGTGATCCAATACCGGGTGAACTCCGCCCGCGGCTCGCGATGGGTGACATTCCGGGATCCGGTCGCGGCAGCGACGAGCGCTACGCTCACCCGGCTGACCAACCGGACCGGCTACGTGTTCCGCGTGGCCGCGAAGAACCTTGCCGGCATCGGTGCCTACTCGAGCGAATTCACAATCCAGTAGGACAGGCCTCCGTGCCTGTCCCAATGCACCCGCTTGCGGAGCAAGCGGTCTACTTTCGCAAGCGGTCTGCCCCCAACATCCTACCACCGCAGAACTTACAGCTACATTGCCTGTCTTCCGCGACCGGCAATCCTTCGCGCCCGGCCGCTCTGGCGGGTATCACGGCGGGTTCCCCTCGGGGCTGCTTGCATTGGCAAGGCCCCGAAT
>CAZDTC010000065.1:0-9153 GCA_964508125.1 uncultured Candidatus Kuenenia sp. | reverse complement strand
GACTGGATGAAGCAGTGCACGGTGTGGCTGTATCGCGGCGCGTGGCAGGAATGGGGCGCGGAGGACATCGAGATGGCGGTGCCGCTGAGTCCGGACGAAGTGCACCGCAAGCGATTTGCGATTTTCAAGCACGAGAGTCAGAAGGACCGCGCACTGTTCCCCGGCCCGAGCGACCCACGCGAGTTTTGGCAGCGGGCGGAGGATCGCAACCGCGACACGGCCCGGCTCTACGACAAGCTCGGCCTGCCTGAATACGAGGCGATCGAGGGCTTCGTGCTCCACCGCGGCTGACGATGCGGGGCCGACGAGCGGCGCAAGGCTTGGCTTGCTCGTCCGCGTCGCCGGGGAGTTTCAGGGAATGCATCCGGCCGCCCTTCCTGCCGCCGCCCTCCTCGAGCACACGCGCGAGATCCGCACCAAGCGTTCCGGCCCCGGCGGGCAGCATCGCAACAAGACCGAGACGGCGGTGATTCTCGTCCACGCCCCGACGGGGATTTCCGCCGAGGCTGCCGAGCGCCGCAGCCAGGCGGAAAACCGCCAGGTCGCCCTCGCGCGGCTCCGGCTGAAGTTGGCTCTCGAGCACCGCGAGCCGGCGGGCGCCGAGATGTCAGACGCGTGGCGGCGGCGCATCCGTGGCCGGCAGCTCGTGATTTCATCCGAGCACCGCGACTTCCCCGCGATCCTCGCCGAAGCCCTCGACCAGTTGCAGGCTGGCCGCTTCGAGATCGCGCCCGCGGCTGATGTGCTCGGCGTCACTGGAACCCAGCTTGTCAGGCTCTTCAAGAAGTGCCCGGCCGCGTGGGTGGCCTTGAACAAGCATCGGCTGGCCTCGGGGTTGCCGGCGCTCAAGTGATGCGGCTACGACGACACGCGCCGCACCTCCGCGGTGTCGATTGCGGCTAGAATCTGGCGGCCTGCCGCCGTAACCCACCGCACCCCACCGCTCGGAGGCCCGATGAACGGCCCGCTGCCCCACGCCTCGACGCTCAATCTCGGCTTTGTGCTCGCCGTCGTGGCGGCCGTGCTCTGGGGCCTCACCTACTGCCTCGACGAACGGGTGCTCTCGAGCCTCTCGGTCTTCAAGCTTTATTTTCTGCACTGCCTCTGCGGCATGCTCGTGGCCGGCGCGATCCTGCTCCTGCAGGGGGCTTCGCCGGCCGACCTTGTTTCGATCGACACGGCCAAGGCCAGCCTGCCGCTGGTGGGCCTGACGCTGATCACGGCCACCGCGGCCGCCCTCTCGATCCTCGGCTCGATCCAACTGTTGGGGGCCAACAAGTCGGCAGTGCTCGAGATTTCCTACCCACTGTTCGTTGCGCTGTTCTCGGTGCTGCTCTTCCAGGGCCAGCTGCAGCTCCCTGTCGTGCTCGGCGGAATCTTCATCTTCATCGGCTCCGCCATCATCGTGCTCGCGAAATAACGGGCGGGATTGCAGACGGCGTGCGTCGGGCGGCATTTTTCAACATCGCCCATACCGCGCTGCTAGCTTTCCGTGGAAAAAGCCATCCCTGGCCTTTTTCCACTTGGTCGACCGCAGGAAACGCCGAGGGTTTCCTGGGTCGACGGCCATCGCATCCTGCTCGGGCAGACTTGTTCCACAGTCTGCTAGGCTCTTGCCGTGAGATCCGCGAGGCAGAGGAGCGTTTGACGTGACCGACAAGTGGCGAGGCGAGGTCCGGAGCGTGATCCTGCGGTTGCGGCGCTACCGTGATCGGATGCAGGGGGTCGTAGCTTCTGCCGCCGGCAAGCCGGCCTCGGGCGGGAGCGAGGCGATCGTCCTCCAGCGGCAAATCCGCGCGCTCGTGAGCGACCTCGACAACGATGCGCACGAGTGCGCCATCGGGCAAAAGCGGATGGTGCAGACAGAGTGCGAGCACGAATTTCTCTGGCCTGCCCTGCGGGAGGCGGCCGACGCGATCCGCGAGCAGCCCGCCATCGCGGCAGTCGATGGTCCGTCGCGCGTCGAGGTATCCACCGCCCAGAGCCGGATCCAGCACTACCTGACGCAATTGGAGGATCGCTGGCCCACGCTGTAGATCGTCCGGGCGGAACGGGCCGTTGCTATTTGCTTTTCGGGCGGTTTTACGTAGACTACTAAGGTTGGTCGTTGACGACGCTCCTTGACGCATGGCGGGCAGTTGCCTCGGCCGCTTCTTTTGGCTCGCCTTCACCCTCTGGCGGGCTGCCATTTTCTGGCCCTTTCGACGTGACCCCGAAAGTGACCCGGGTCATCAACAGGAGAGAGTGTGTTTTATGGGCAAGAAGCTTTATGTCGGCAACCTTCCATACAGCGTGACAGGCGAGTCGCTCGAGCAGATGTTTCTCGAGTTCGGCACCGTGGTGAGCGCGCAAGTGATCCAGGATCGTGACACCGGCCGCAGCAAGGGCTTCGGCTTCGTCGAGATGCAGACCGACGACGCCGCACAGCGAGCGATCAGCGGCATGCACGAAAAGGACATGGGTGGCCGGTCGCTGACCGTCAACGAGGCCAAGCCCCGCGAGAGCGGCGGCGGTGGACGCGGTGGCTTCGGCGGCGGCGGTGGTGGCGGCGGCCGGCGCTACTAGGCAGCAGCGCTGCGTCGATCCGATGCCCACGAGCCGCGGTTCCCGAGCAGATGCCCCCCGATCTCCGGTCGTCGCCGGCAGCTTCGCGTCGCTCGGCCTGTCGCCGGCGGTGCTCGGGGCCGTCGAGCGGCTCGGGTTCGCGGGGATGTCGCCGATTCAGGCGGCGGCGATCCCGCTGATCCTCGAGGGGCATGACGTCGTCGGCCAGTCCGAAACCGGCTCGGGGAAGACCGCAGCGTTTTGCATTCCGGCGATCGAACGAGTCGATGCCGACGAGCCCACCACGCAGGTGCTCGTGCTCGCCCCGACGCGGGAACTGGCCACGCAGATCACCGACGAAGTCCGCAAGCTCGCGGACCTCAAGAAGGGGCTGCGGGCCGTGGCGGTGTACGGGGGCGCGGCCTACGAGCGGCAGTTCGCCGAATTGAAGCGCGGCGCGCACGTCGTGGTGGGCACGCCGGGGAGGCTCACGGATCATCTGGCACGCGGCACGCTCGACCTGGCCAAGGTCAGGATCCTGATCCTCGACGAGGCCGATCGGATGCTCGACATGGGCTTTCGCGACGACGTGGAGAAACTCCTCGCCGCCGCTCCGACCGCGCGGCAGACGGTGTTTTTCTCGGCGACGATGTCGCCGGCGGTCGAGGCGCTCGTGCGCCGGCATTCGCGCGAGCCCCGGAGCGTGACGATCGCGAAGACGACGGTGGCCGGCCAGGCACCGGTGGAGCAGGTGTGCTACGAGGTGCGGCATCACGAGAAATTCGCCGCCCTCTCGCGGCTGATCGACTTCCACGACGTGCGCAGCGGCCTGATTTTCTGCAACACGCAGCGCATGGTCGAGGAACTGGCCGACGCACTCGCGGCCCGGGGCTGCTCCGCGGAGCGACTGCACGGCGGCATGGCCCAGGCCCAGCGCACCCGCGTGATGGACAACTTCAAGAAGGCGGCGTTTCGATTCCTGGTCGCCACCGACATCGCCGGCCGCGGCATCGACGTCAACGACCTCGAACTGGTGGTGAACTACGACCTGCCTTCCGACGCCGAAGACTACGTGCATCGCATCGGCCGCACGGGTCGGGCCGGCCGGGCTGGAACCGCGCTCACGCTCGTGTCGGGCGGAGGCATCCACAAGCTCCGGGCCATCGAGCGGTTTACGAAGACGCCCATCCGTCGCGAGCGGCTCCCAAGCGTGGAGGCCGTGGCGGCCCGTCGCGCCGACGCGATGCTTGCGTCCCTTCAAGACACGCTCGCCGCCGGGCCATTTCCCACCGAGGCGAGGCTCGTGGGTCGCCTCCTCGCCGAGGGACGAAATGCGCACGAGGTGGCCGCCGCAATCCTCCACCACTTCGCGCCGGCTCCTGCGGACAGCAGCACGCGGGAGGAACGGGATGAAACAGCCGCACCTCGTCGCGAGCAGCAGCGTCGGCATCAGCACCCACGCCACAAGCCCCCGAGGCGCCCCGACCGTGGCCATGCTGGAGCCCATGCCGCGCATCGTCGAAAGATCGGGCCCCGAAAGCAAAAAAAGTCGCACGGAAAGTGACGGGCCGCGCGGTGGTCGGAGCGCGTGCTGAGAGAGTCAACCGCCCGGCCGGATGTAGATCTTTCCTTTGCTCGTCGACGTGAGCAGGTCGGGCAGGCGCGTGGCGATGTCGGCGAGCGGGACGTGCGCCTGGGCGTGCGACTGCAAATCGGACGTAAGCAGCCGCCGGGCACTGTGCAGAAACCGTGAGATCCGCAGGAGCCCGAGCGGACTGCGATCCTGGAATTCGCGCGACACCCAGTAGCCGGTGACGGCCTGCCCACGAAAGATCAGGTCGCCTGGATTCACCGTCGATTCACTTCCCGACAGCACGCCGTAGACCGCGATCGTGCTGCCTTGCGGCATGCACGCGGCGAGGGTGCCGGTCATGCTCCCGGCCACGGCGTCGGCGGCCCACGTGGCCCGGAGATCCCCGGCCAGGGCGGTGAGCGACTCCGCAAAGTCGGGCCGGCTGCTGTCGAGCACGTGCGTCGCCCCGGCCGCCTTCAGCTCGGCGACGAGCGGCTCGCGATGCACGATGTTGATGAGCGGAAAGCGATGGCGCTGGCTCAGCCGAATCAGCATCCGGCCGAGCTGGGATGCGCCCGCCGTGTGAATCATCGCCCGATGACGGCCCTTCATCACCGGTCGGGCGAGGCCCAGGGCCGTGAGCGGATTCACGAAGGCCGATGCGGCTGATTCGTCGCTCACGTCGGCGGGCATCGGCAGGGCCTCCACGGCCTTCAAGACGACGTATTCAGCCCAGAAGCCTTGGCCCGACTGCACGGCGCCAGCCACGCGGCTGCCGACGAGCCGATTGGCCAGCCAGCCGCCGCCCGACGCGACGACGGTGCCGCATCCCTCGAAGCCGGGAACAATCGGCAGCCTCGGCGGAGAACTGTATTTGCCAGAGCAGTACAGGACGTCGGACGGATTCACCGGCGAGCAGATCACCTTCACCAGGATCTCGCCGCGGCGTGGCGTCGGGACCGGCACTTCGACGACCCGGATGCCCGCGGCTCCGGAAAACTCCTCGAGCAGGGCTGCACGCATCTTCATGGCTGAAACTCTCCAGGGACGCGAGCGCGATGACCCGGAGAGATCATAGTATTTCCGGATGTTCAGGGCTTCTTCAGGAGCCGATCCAAGGCGATCGCGTCGAGATATTCATCGTCTTGATGCTCGTACAGCGCATCGAAGACCACCGGAGCGGCGGGAGCGGCTGACAGCCAGGGCTCGATCGTGGCGGCGTCGCGCATGGTGTGGAAGGGAGCGTGGGTGTCCCACATCGCGCCGCCGATGTCCTTCCGCGGCGCGGCAACGAGCCACATCCCCACCCGGCCCTTCAGACGATCAAGTTCCCGGGCGTCCGGGGATCTACCCTCCAGCATTGCCGTCCCGACGGCCAACTTCAGGTTGGGCGCCTCCACCGGGTCGAGGTAATGGAACGCCTCGGGGAAGTCTCGCGGAGGCTTGCCTGGCCCGACCCGCAGATGCAGGGTCACCCCGTGAGCCGCGGCCTGCCCGGCGAGACGCTTCAACGTGCTCCAGTAGCCCGCATTCGCCTGCTCGCCGGTGAAGTTGTTTTCAGGATCGCGATGCAGCGAGAACACGAGATCCTTCGCCCCCAGCACCTGCATCTTCGCCAGCACGTCGGCCCACACCGCCATGCTGGCTTCGAAATCGGCAGGCGCGTTGTCGAGCAGCCGGAGCGTCGGGTAGAGATTCAGGCCGGAGCTGAGGTCCACGACGATGCGGACCCTCTGTCGCCCGAGCCAGCGGGCCTCCGCACGCAGCGCCTCCTCCTCGCGTTCGTGCAGCATGCGCCAGTCCACGCACACGCCGTCGTGATGCTCGAAGAACGTCGGTCGGGCCAGGATTTCCTCCTTGATGGAACTCGCGCGGCGCAGCGTGAGGATGCGGTCGTGCGGACGCGGCGGCGGCGTCGCGTGCGGAATCTCCACCACGCCCGACTCCCGCACCGTCACGGCGAAGATGCGGATGTCGCCGCCGGCGATCGTGCCCGTGCCGCTCGTGCCCAGTCCCGCGGTGTCGACCCCGATCGGCGTCTGGCCGATCGCCCCCTTTTCCGATTGATCCAGCGGAATCTCGCGGAGCGACTCGATCCCGCCGCAGAACGACTCGATCCGGAATGGCTGTTCGCGCCAGGTGTTGTTCGCGATGCCGAGGGTGTATTCGCCGGCTCGCGCACGGCACGTGACGAGGCTCAGCCCCGTGCCGCGCACGTTGAATAGCTGCTGCTCGCGGAGCACCTGATCGAGGCGGCTCCGGACGCCCGGCTCGAGCGCATAGGGTTTCGATAACGGCTTGTCGATCTCGCTGCGCAGCGGTGTTTCGGCCGGCGACCGGGGCTGCACGCCGAAGGGGCTCGCGAAGAAGGTCACCCGCCCCCGTCCGCAGGGCACGGTCGCATCGACGGCCTCGGTCCGGCCGGCCAGGCCGCCGGGCAGCCTGGCGAGGTTGCCCGCGGTGACGACCACATGCCCGCCGCGCTCCGCGTAGGCCTGGAGTTTGTCACGGATCTCGCGGCCACCCCGCAGGGCTCCCGCCACGATGACGGCCGGATACCGTTCCAGCACCCACGGCGGGGCGTCGCTGAGCAGGCAATCCGCGATGTCGCCGTAGGGGGTCGGCGCGAGGAAGCCGGACTCATCGTGGAAGTACGAAGCGTCCTGGTATCCAGGATAGAGAAGGTCGAACACCGCGTCGGTCAGGTAGTCGCCCGGCTCGTATGGCAGATTGCCCCACACGCGGTAGGCGGGGCTCCAGTCCATGTGGCGGGGGACGGTCCATCCGGCGTGGAAGTCGAGGAGCAGCGCCACGGGCGTGTGCATGACCCCTGGTTGCCCATGGGTCTTCACCCAGCGCTGGGCGGCCCGCTGGATCTCACCGATGGGGGAGAGCCCGTCGCCCGCAAGCCAGCCGCTTTCGAAGCCGACCGCGACGCAGTTGTAAAGGATGTGGGAGTAGAGCAGGCGCTTCATCAGGCTGAGGCTCGTGCCGAGCGTCGGACCATGCGTGGCGCCGTCGGCTGTCGAGTCGTAGGACTTGTGGCCCCAGCGATTGAAGATCGAGACATTGCCAAACCACGGCACCCCATGCTGCTTCCCGGCGCCCCGGATGAATGCGTAGGTGACCTGGCTGTTCGGCAAGACCTGGGCAGTCTCCGCGCCGAGCAGCACGTACGTGCCCTCCTTGAGAAGGTAGTGCCCGAAGGTCAGCGCCACGAGCGCCGTGTGCTTGTGGCCCAGGTCGTCACCCATCCGCTCGAAGTGCCGCTGGAAGTTGAGATACTGCTCCAAGCGGTCGGCCGACGCGGGCGTCATCTGCCCGGCATACGCGCCGATGTACCGCCCATCCTGCTCGCCGATATCCGTGCCCAACCACCGTTCGCCCAGCGTCGACTCGAGCATCTTGAGCGCGGCTGCCGGCGGGGTGAACTGCTGCCAGAGCCCTCCCGGCCCCGACCCCGGCACATAGCCGCCGACGTCGAAGAGGTAGAGGTCGCGACGCCTGATCTCATCGGCCACGTCCCCGATGTTTTTCGCGAAGAGCACCTGGTATGAAGGCCAGATGACGTCGCCGAGTTCATGCTTCCGCGTGAACTTCTCGAGGTCTTCAACGAAGCCGACTGCCTGCCCGTCCTGGATGCGAAATCCGCGCAGGCACGTGAACTGCGGGAGGAGTTTGAACGTCGTCCACGTCGGCGGCTTCACGGCCCGGCGATCGTAATCCGGATGCTCGGTCGGCTCGAGCAGCCGCGAATAGACCCGTCGCGGCGCCGCGGTCTCCGCCGCCATGAGGCCATCCGCCAGCGTCATGGCGAGAGCCAGGCATGCCAGTCCCAAGGACGGAGGAGTCGACATGCGAGCAAAGCCTACACGCGCCGCCGCCGCAGTGAATAGCCGCCGCAGGCCAGGCCGGCGAGATCGCCGGTGGCGGTGAGCGTGTGCGTGTCGGTCGTGCGGCCGGTTGCGGTGCTCCCCGGATCCTTGCGATAGACTTTCGGATGGAAATCGCAGGCGACAGCAAACGCGGACGGCCCCATGAACGACAGGGAACACACGCCGATTCCTTCAGTTGCCGACCTCGAACGGCAGCACGGCATCCCGGCCGACACGTACTGCGGCCTCTCGCCCGAGGACATGAGCCGGGCGATCGTGGCCTACCACTCCGGGCCGCGGGAGCCCGGCAAGCCGATCGGATATTGGCCGGTGGGCTCGGAGGAGACGCGGCTGGGCTGGCTCCGCGACGAATTCGGCGCCGCGGCCGACGTGGAACGCATCCGTCTCCTCGAGCAGTTCTTTGGCAGCCGCGTGAGCCGGGCCTTGAAGCTCGACTGGATGCTGCCCAACGACGAGTTCGACCGACAGGTGATGGAGGGCCTCCGCCGGCACTTTCCCGAGCTCACGGAGGACGCCCGCCGCGTGATCGCGGGGAACTATTCCTACAGCCACGCAAAGTGAGGCGAAGGCACCGGTGCCCCGCGATTACGATGGCAACCGCTTCCGCCGCCGCCACGCCAGACAGCCGCTGGAGACCAGGCCGGCCAGGGCCAGCAGGGAACTCGGCGGCTCTGGGACCACCGTGATGAAGCCCGACGCCGCGTTGAACGTGGCATATTGCCCGGCTTCGAGGCCGGTCGAGACGATCGACGTAAAGTCGCCGGAGCGGCCGCCCGAGTTTGCGAAGAGTTGCAGGACGTCCGTGCCGTTGGCATACGTGCCGCCGCTGAAGGCGAGGTTGAGCACGCCACCGAAGATCACGCTGCCGGCACCGTCGACCAGGTCGAACGTGCCCGCCGTGTAGAGCGGACTGGTGATCTCGAACAGGCTCGTGCCCGAGTTCGCAAGGTCGAGTGTGAAGCCGCTGGCCACTGTGACCGTTCCCGGACTGTTCCCAGGCAGGAACGAGCCGAGCACGGCCAGCGTCTTGCCGCTGCCCACGAGCGTGCCGCTGCCCACGAGGTTGCCCGTGGCAGGCAGCGAATACGTGCCAGCCGTGCGGCCGCCGAGGTCAAACACGCCCGCGGTGCCGAGCGACAG
>CAZDTC010000064.1:0-9192 GCA_964508125.1 uncultured Candidatus Kuenenia sp. | reverse complement strand
ACATCCCCTACAACCCGCTCCACGACCAGGGCTATGTGAGCATCGGCTGCTGGCCGTGCACGCGGGCGATCACGCTCGGCGAAGACGAACGCGCCGGCCGCTGGAGCGGCACGGCCAAGACCGAGTGCGGCCTGCATTCGAAATAGCGTCATGGGGCAAGCGTCTCGCTTGCCGGGAATTTGGACCCGCAATGGCAACCGGGACGGTTGCCCCACATTCACTTCTTCACGATCGCGTCGAGGATTGCGGTGATCTCCTCCGCCTTGACCGGCGCCTCGAACGTCTTGCGCCGGCCATCCACGAGCGCCCGCGAGGCGAGCTCCCGCTGCCGGGCGCTCACGAGCAGGATCGCCGGCACGGCCGCGAAAAACGGATCGGTCGACAGCCGGTTGAACGCCTCGAGGGCCGAGTCGCCGAGCGTCTGGGCACTCACGACAAGGCAGTCGGCCGGGAGCGGCGTCGTCGAGAAGCGGCCCAGGGCCCGCTCCGGGTTCTCCGTCATCAGCACCCGGTAGCCGAGGCCCCCGAACAAGTGCCGGAGCACCTGCTGCTGCTTCTCGCCGGCCTCCACCACCATCAGCGTGCCGCGTGCCGCGGGCTTCGCAGCCGCAGCCGGCAGTGCCGCGGCGGGCGCGGGCGCCGTGGCCGCGCCGTTCACGGGGCCGTGCGCAGCGTATTTCTCGGCGAGCGGCTCGACGGCCCGCCGGATGTCGGCCACCGTCTGCCAGCGCTCCATTGGATCCAGGGCCATCATGCGCGCGACGACGTCGACCACGTCGCGCGGCACCGTGGGGGCCACCGCCTGTAAAGGCTCGATCGCCGTGTATCGCTTCGGGTTCGACCGTTCGGCCCGGTCGCGGCTTTCCTTAAGAGCCGGCTGGCCGGACAACGCGAGATAGGCGATGGTGCCCAGAAAGAAGATGTCGCTGCGCAGGCTGTCGTCGCGCATGCCCGAAAGATTCTCGAGCGTGGCGTAGTCGACCGTGCGAGGCTGCTCCATCCGCTTGCCCAGCGACTTGTCGCCCGTCTCTGCATCGACTCCGGCCAGACCGAAGTCGGCGAGCTTCACCTGGCCGGTGGACGACACGAGCACGTTCGAGGCCTTGAGATCGCGGTGCGTGAGCCCGCGGCGATGGGCGTAATCGAGGCCGGCGAGCATTTGCGCCAGCATGTCGAGGGCCCGGGGCAGATCGACCGCCCCGCGAATCCGCACGAGCTCTCGCAGCGTCTGCCCTTCGACGAATTCCATCGTGATGTAGCTGGTGTTGTTTTCCTCTCCCACATCCTCGATGGCCACGATGTTGGGATGCCGCAGCAGGCGCCCCATCTCGCCCTCGCGGCGAAACGCCTTGCACTTCTCCGGATCGGCGCTGTAGCGGCTGCGGAGCACCTTGACGGCGATCGTCGCGCCGGTGTCGACGTGCGTCGCCCGGTATACCCGGGCAAACGAGCCGGCGCCGACCTGGTAGAGAATCTTCGCGGCCCCGAAGAAGAAGCCCTTGCGATCGCCGCGCAGCATCCGCTCGAGCTGATAGCTCGTGAGCAATTCATGGCGGAGGAGCGCCGAGCCGAGCGCTTCGACCGCGACATTGTGCCCGCCGAGATCCGCCCACACGGCGTGCAGGTCGCCCGGCGCGAGGAGGTGCAGTTCCTCGGCGCGGCTGGCAAGTTCCTCGGCCGTTGTCGGTTTCATGAGGAGGTGGAGGGGTCCGGCGGGCCGGCGGGCTTCATCAATTCCTCATTTTTCTCCGCGACGACGCGACTGCAAGGGCTTTGGGCGGGTTGCGGCAAGAGGGTGGTCTGGAGCCGACTCCGCGTCCGCTGCTACAAGCCTTTTTCGAGGGCACCCCGCAGCAGGAACGAGATGCAATCTGCACGCCAGGACGGACGTCGATCGGCCGCCCGCCTCGGGCTGTGGCTGTGCTTGTGGACCGCCGCGTGCGTCGCGGCGCCCTCACCCGCCGCGACCGTCGAAGACCCCCACGAAGGGCCCGCGACGAGCTGGGCCGTGGGCGAGTCGGACGTCAACCATCGGCTGCTCTCCCATGCCCGCTCGAGCGAGGCGCCGCACCGCGGCACCGCCTGCGAGCGGTTCGCGATCGAGGCTTCGGCGGGCACGACCCTGCGGCTCAAGACTCCCGTGGGCGACGCCCGCGTGATCGACGAGTGGAGGGCTTCTGTCTGGGTGCGGGCCAACCGGCCCGACATTCGTCTCTCGGCGCTGGTGCGGCTGCCCAACTTCATCGCGGCCAAGACCGGCCGGCCGGTGGAGGTGCTCGTTCCTGGCAGCGTGTCTCGCGACGCCGATCGCTGGGAACCTCTCGAAGTGGGCGACCTCGCCACCGGTCTCAAGCGACAACTGCTCGCCCTCCGCGCCGAGCACGGCCCCACGGGCGACCTCGCCGGCGCGGTCGTCACGCATCTCGTGCTGGAACTCTACTCGACTCCGGGCCGTTACGACGTGGCGATCGACGATCTGCTCGTCGTGGGCAACATCACCACGCTCGCCGCCGCGCCGCCACCCCCCACGGAGGTGACCACGTCGCCTCCGGCCACCCGGCGCGATCCGGCCGTGCAGCCGGCACAGTTCGCACCCCCACCGTCTGCGGCACCCCAGGCCGCGCCCCTTTCCGCGCCGCGCACGCCTTCGCCCACGACGCCGGTGGAGCCGACGGGCGGGATCAACCGCGGCGTGCTCGAGGTGGGCGGGCTGCCGTTCTTTCCCCGGGCGCTCGAGCACAACGGCGAATCGCTGGAGGTGGTCGCTGCCCTCGGCTTCAACTGCGTGCGGCTCACGGCCCCGGCGTCGAGCGACCTGCTTGCCGACGCCCGCCGCGCGGGCGTATGGGTGATCTGTCCGCCGCCCGTGCTTCCCGACGTCGACATCCGCGACCCGGACTCGGTGCCGGTGTTCTCCAGCAACTGGGACCGCGTGCTCCTCTGGGATCTCGGATCGGGCCTCGCCGAGGGGGATGTCGAAACACTCGCCGAACGGGCCCGCCGCGTGCGGGCCTGCGATGCGCAAGCCGGCCGCGGGATCATCGCCTCGGCCGACTCGGGCCTGCGATCGATCTCGCGACACATCGACATGCTCGTGGCCCGCCGCACCGTGCTTGGCACGAGCCTCGAACTCGACGACTACCTCACCTGGCTCAAGGAGCGGCCGCGGCTGTCGCGACCCGGCACGCCGATCATCGCCACGCTCTCCACCGAGCTCGACCCGCGCACCGCCCGGCAGGCAGCGGCGCTGTCGGGCATCGGCGGCCGGGGGCTCGCCGTCGATCCCGAGAGCCTCACGCTCGCAGCCTTCACGGCCGTGGCCGCCGGCAGTCGCGGAATTCTCTTCGCGTCATCGCGCCGCCTCGATGGCGACGACCGCGAGTCGCGGGCGCGCGCCGCCGCAGCCCGCGCGATGAACCTCCGACTCAAACTGCTCGAGCCTTGGGCTGCGGCCGGCCGCTTCGCCTCCACCGCCCAGGCAAGCGACGCCGAGGTGAAGGCCGTGGTCATCGAGGCGGCCCGGGCGCGGATGGTGCTCGTGTGGCGGGACGTTCAGGGAGCCCAGGTGGTGGCCCGCCACTACGCGGGTGACCTGCCCGATGACGGCGCCTCGCTCACGCTCCTCGTGCCCGGTGTCCCGGAGGCACACCAGGCCTGGGAGGTCGTGCCCGGCGGCCTGCGGCCTGCCCGCCAGCGCCGCGTGACTGGGGGCGTGTCGATCGTGCTCGACGGCTTCCGTTCCTCCGGGCTCGTGCTCGTGAGCGGCGAGCCCGCCGTGACCGGCCACGTGCAGGAGCGGGCCCGCGACCTCGCCCCGATCGCCCTCGCCTCGGCCAGGGCCCAGGCCGCGATCGTGCTCGCCGACGCCGCCGAGATGCTGGGCCGCCTGCCGCCGAACGCGATCGGCCACCTCCCCGCGGCGAAGATGCTCGGCGAGGCCCAGCGGGCCGCCGCCGAAGGGGAAGCGCTCGCCGCCACCGATCCTGCGGCGGCGCTCGCCACGTTCGAGCGGGCCGCGGCCATTGGCGCCCAGTTCGAACGGCTCACGTGGGAACGCGGCATCGTGGCGATCGGCTCGATCGTGGCCAGCCCGCTCGCCACGTCCGACGCGACGCTCGGCGAGCATTGGCGATTCATCGAGGCGCTGGGAGGCGTGGCGGCCGGCGCGAGCCTGATTCCGGGCGGCGGCATGGAGCGCATCGACGAACTCGCCAGCTCGGGCTGGCGGCACTTCTCGCTGCCGCAGGCCGAGCTGCGCACAGCCGTGGAGATTTCGCGGAGCGAGCCGGCAGGCGGCGGTGCCAGCCTGCTGATGCGGGCGGAAGCGGTGAACCCTGCCTCCGCGCCGGACGTGGTGGAAACGCCCCCGGTCTGGATCACGACGCCGCCGATCCAGCCGCCCGCCGGCAAGTTGCTCGAGATCGAGGCCCGGGTGTGGGTGCCGCAGCCGGTGAAGGGAAGCGTCGACGGGCTGCTCGTGTTCGATTCCCTGGGCGGGCCTGCGCTCGCCGAACGCGTGGGGCAGACGCCGGGCTGGCGCCGACTCGTGCTCTACAGGATCGTGCCGCAGGAGGCGGCCGGCGAGCCGTTCACCGTCACGTTCGCCCTCACGGGCCTCGGCGAGGCCCGCATCGACGAAGTGGCCGTCCGGGTGCTCGACCGCTCCGGCGGTGTGAGCGGCACCGCCGTGTCGACATCACCGCAGGCGCGCGGCACCCTCCCCTTCCCGCAGCCGAGCGACCTGCTCGGCCCCGGCACCGTGGCCCCGACGCTGCCCGGCTCTGGGGCACCACCCGCGGCGAACGCGCAGCCCGACGCGCCGCGGCCTCTGCCGGCCGTGCCGCAGTGGCCGGGCATGAATCTCGAGTGGCCGAAGCTGCTGCCGTTCGGGCAGCCCTCAAACGCACCGCCGCCCGGCCCCGGCGGCGGCCGCGTCGATCCATTCAAGCGCGCCCGCGCCCAACAGTAGGGCGTGGGGCAACCGTCCCGGTTGCCATGAGGCGATCAACTCTCGGCAAGCGAGACGCTTGCCCCACGTCGCACTTTCCGCGCCTTCGCGTCGAGCTCTGCGAGCTGCGCGCCACACTCCGCCACCAGCGCGCGATCGTCGAGCGCTGCGATCTCGTCGGGCCTGATCACCCGGCCAAACTCGAGGCGGATCCGCCCCGGCCGCGGACACAGCCGGGTCTTCGGCCAGCACTCCCATGCCCCCACGATCGCCACCGGCACGATCGGCACGCCGGCCCGCTTCGCGATCAGCGCGAAGCCGCTCTTGAGCTCGCCGAGCCGGCCGGTCGCCGTGCGCGTGCCCTCGGGAAAGATGATCACGGCTGCCCCCTCCTCGAGCCGGCGAATCACCGTCTTCATCGCCGCGACGGCCGACGCCTCACGGTCGATCGGGATGGCGTCGAGCGCCGTGATCACCGCCCCGAAAGGTTTGAACGCGTAGAGCGAACTCCGCGCCAGGCTGGAGAGCCGCCGGTCGCAGGCGAGCCCCAGGAGGAGCGGATCGAGATGGCTCTGCTGGCTCGACAGCACGATCAGCCCGCCCCGAGCGGGCAGGGGCGCGGCGAAGCGCGTGCGCACGCCGAACACCGAAACACCGAGCGCCCGGCACACTATCCACAACACGCTGTAGAGCCAGCGGCCAAACAGGCTGTGGCCGCCGCGCGTGCCCGGCTGGCTGTTCATCCGGCCGCCGCGGCCCGGCGCCGCGCCTCGATGAGGGCCACGAGCCGGTCCACCACCTCCTCGCACGTCAGGCGGTCGGTCTCGAGGAGGATCGCATCGGCGGCGGGTTCGAGGCGGCCCACCGGCCGCGAGCGGTCGCCCGCGTCGCGCTCGGCCTGGGAACGCAACACATGCTCGAGCGTGGCCCCCGAGCCACGGGCCTCCTCCTCGCGATGCCGGCGCCGGGCCCGCTCCTCGGCCGACGCCGTGAGAAACACCTTCACGTCGGCATGCGGAAACACAACCGATCCCTGGTCGCGCCCCTCGGTGACCACGTCGATGCCTTCCGCCATGCGCCGCTGCATCCGCTTCATCGCGTCGCGCACCACCGGGGCGTCGGCCACCGGTCGCGTGGCCTGCGTGATCCGCTCGGTGCGGATCTCGCGCGAAACATCACGGCCATCGACGACCACGGCGCCGTCGGCGAACACGATGCGGATCGACTCGGCGAGCTCCGCCAGCCGCCCGACATCGTCGAGCGGTACGGCCCGCTCGAGCGCGACGAGCGCCACGGCACGATACATCGCACCGGTGTCGATGTAGCACCAGCCGAGCCGCCTGGCGAGCGCCCGGGCCGCCGAACTCTTGCCGGCGCCAGCCGGGCCGTCGAGGGTGATGATCATGGGGCTGCTCCGCCTGCCGGCTCACGCAAGAGTGCCAACGCTACCGGCCGTGGAGCCTCGATGCCAAGCCCGAGCGCCAGCCGCCGCGACGCCCGCGCGCTTCCGGGCCCGACGAGGATCGAGTCGACGGTGTGCGGCGTCGACCGCACGTGCCAGGGAAGGCCGCCGGTGGCGATGAGCACCCGGCCATCCACCCCGCGCGAATCCGCCGGCCGCAGCTCGAGGAAGTGCGGCGCCGTGAACCGCGTGCGCTCCGTCACGATCGACTCGCCGTGGAGGCTGCGGTGGAGGTCGATGTCGTCGTTTTCGTTCCAGGCGAATCGGCAGGCCACGTGGGCCTCGAAGAGCGGGCTGGATAACGGGCGATCGAGGTGCACGTCGATGTCGAGCCGCGCGAGCGGGCGCGAGCCCACGAGCGCGATCCGCTGCGTGAACCCGCCAAGCCTCGCGCCCGACGCGGCCACGAGATCGCCGCGGCTCACGATCACCGCGTCGCTCTCGCGATCGATCCGTCCGGCCACCATCCGCGAATATTCGGCCCGCTCCTCCGCGCTCTCCCAGGCGGCCCCGACGGCAGGCGCCGGCCGCGTGGAACGCACGGCGAGGGCCTGCGACAACCGGTTGCCCCGCGCCCCGGGCGCCCGCAGCGAGAGCACGCCGCCGGTGCGTGGGTGGACGGTGACCCGCACCGCGCCGTTGTCGAGCACGAGCCGCGCCTCGTCGTCGTCACCAGAGCCGAAGAAGCCGCGCGCGATCTTCGCCCAGCCGCCCGACCGGGCGGTGGACCGCGGCGTGGATGCCACCGCAGCGGCCGGGGCAGCGGCCTCGAGCGGCGGCACCGTCTCGGAGAGCTCGGCCGCCTCGGCTACGATCGCTGCAAGCCGCTGCCCGATCGGATCGCCGCTGGTGCTCTCGCCCGGCAGCGTCGGCGGAAAGGCATCGGCGGGAAAATCGGCGAGCGTGCCGGCGTGTGCCGTTTCGGTGAACAGCGTGGCGGGGGTCACGAAGCGACCGAGCAGCGTGGTCCAGGCGCCGATCCGGCGCAGATCGGCGAACCAGGGGCTCGCGGTGCCGGCGTAGTGGGCGAAGGGCACGACGCAGGTGTGGTCGTGATCCATCGCGTCGCCGACCTTCTCCGCGAGCTGGAGGATGGTTCCGGCCGCACGGGCGTCGAGGGGCGGACGGGCCACGGCCTCGATGCATGCGCCGTCGCCGCCCTGCCAGCGGATGCGGCTCGAGTGCGGATCGGGAAGCGGGGTGCCGTCGAACAGGTTCCAGATCGCGCCAGAGTAGCCGCGCTCGACGAGCAGCCGCGGGAGAAACGCCGTCGAGCCGCCCGAGCACTGCCCGAACGTTACAGGCGCGGCGCCGAGCAGGTCGCGGTAGATCGCCTGCCCGCGGTCGAGCGACGCAGCGAGCGTCTCGAGGAGTTGAAAGTCGACGGGCTCGGCGTCGTCGCGGCCACCCACCACCTCCACCGCGCCGGCGGCCACGCCGTCGCGCAGCCGCGCGAGCAGGGCCGGATCCTCACGGCCGAGTCGCTCGACCAGCCGGCCGGTGACGACGAGCGCGAGCGGCGTCGGCGCCTCGAGCTCGCCGGCGAGACGGCGGCCGAGCGTCGACTCGGCCACGAGCACGAGGTCGAGCAGCCACACGTCGACGGGATAGTACTGCGACCGCGTGGCCTCGAGGGCCGCGAAGCATTCCCGCAGCTTCTCGCGGGCGGAGGGCTCGTCGCCCGCGACGGCGGCCCGGGCCGCCGCCACGACCGCCGTATTGAAGTCGGCCGTCACGATGTCGGTCGACGACCGCATCCGGCGGGCGAGTAGTTCGGCGAGCAGCCGGGCCAGGCCGAGGGCGTGGAAGTCGGCGGCGAGCGACACGTCGGCGGAGACGGAAGCGCCTTCAGCTGCGAGGGCGGCGCGGGCTGCGGTGACGATCTCATCGCGACCCTCCACCTGCCGCACGAACCGCGAGCCCATGAGGCCTGCCATGTCGAGGAGCGCGGCGAAGCGACCGTCGCAGGCCGGCGGCACGATGCCGAGCAGCGGCGCCGGGTCGGCAGGCGGCGTCTCCACGCTCGTCCAGCCAGGCGCCGTCCCGACCGCGGCGATCAGGGCCGGATGCCACGCGGCGGTCCAGGAGGCGAGCAGCCCGTCGGCCTCGCTCTCTTCAAGCCACGTGGGAAAATCATCGAGCGAATGGCAGGGCAGGAAGACGACGATCCGCTCGGGGTGCATGGCGGCGCGCTACGCTTGGCCGATCTGGCGGAGCATCTCGGCGAGGCTGGCCTGAAGGTCGAGAAGCGCCTGCCAGTGGGCGAAGTCGATGTCCACCGTCTCGTTGCCAGGCCGCATCACGGCTCCCTCGGTCGCCTCGCGCAGAACCCCCTGGATGTAGTCGAGCAGTTCCGTCACCTCCGCCGACTGGGCGGGCGAGAGCCGGCCCGGGAGCGGCGGCGGGCCGCCGGGCAGGAGCGGCGTGCGCACCTCCGAGACATCCTTGATCACGTCGGAGTCATGCGTCGCGATCCGCTCCAGCCGTTCACCCAGTTGGCGGGCCCGAGACTCGGCGTGACCGGGAAGCTTGGCCACGATCTCGGCAATGCGGCGGTCGATGTCGCTGTGCGAGCCGACGAGCAGGAGGGAGCGGCCCACCGAGATCAGGTCGCCGTCGCGGAGGATGCGCACCTGGATGTCTTCGCCATTGACCTTCGTGCCGTTGGTGCTCTCCAGATCGGTGAGCACGATCCTGTCGTTGTCTTCCTGGAGCTTGAGGTGGTAGCGGCTGATCCGCTCGTCGTTGAGCTGGATCGAGTTGCCCTCCTCGCGGCCGATGG
>CAZDTC010000063.1:0-9207 GCA_964508125.1 uncultured Candidatus Kuenenia sp. | reverse complement strand
GGCGTATGTAGGCAAGCGCAGCCATGGATGGCGCAGCGCAGCCGGAGTCGAGTGAGCGGAGGGCTGGAGGCCCGCAGCGAACGTCCGGCGAGGTGGTACGGGGCAACTCCGAGCCGGTGCGGCTGAGTTGAGCAGAGACAGGCGGGAAGCCTGTCCTACGGGAGGCGACCGGCGACGGCCTTCCCAAGCACTGCCACGGCGGTGTGGTCGGCGGAGATCAGGTGGCGGCCGGAGGCGCGGGCGAGGGCGAGGCGGCACCACACGTCGGCGGCTGCGAGCGTGTGGTCGCTTGAGTCGGCATCGGCGTGGTGGGCCACGGCGATCACGCTCACGAGATCGCGCACCTGCGATGAGAGGGCGCCGATTTCGAGCTGCCTTTCGGCGAGCGATCGGCCGTGGCGGCGGATCGCACGGTCGATCGCGAGGGCCACGCGGGCCAGGCCACGGCGGGCACGGTGGGCGTGCGTTCGCAACGCCTGGTCGAGGATCGGGCCATCGTGGTCGGCGCGGGCGAATGCGGCGGCTCGCCAGGCGAGCCAGGCTGCGGCGCGGGCCGTGGCTGCGCGACTCATGGCCGCGCAGGGATGCCGCTTCGCGAGCCCCTTGAAGAGGGCGAGGCCGAGGAGGTCGCTCTCGCCCTCGTAGACCGTGACGGCGAAGTGGTCGTGGAACGAGTCGCCGAGCGGGTGGCCGACGAGAAACGCGCGGCCGCCGTGCACACCGAGCGCATCCATCGCGCTGTCGCGCACACATTCGCCGGCCACGATCTTGGCCGTGAGCGCCTCGAGTTCGCCGCTGCCGCCCGCGTCGATCGCCGTCGCCGCCCAGGCGGCGAGCGCGTCGCAGGCGACGATGCGTGCGGCGATCCGCCCGAGCCGGCCCTGTACGAGCTCGCGCGACGCGATCGGTGCGCCCCACGTGGACCGCGCTAGCGCGTGATCGCGGGCCTGAGCGAGGAGGATTTGGAGCGTGCCGGAGGCCTGGGCGGCGAGGGTGATCCGGCCGCGGTTGAGGCCGTGCCAGATGATCCGCATGGCGTCTGGCTTGTCATGTCCGTCGCGGCCCGCGGGGGGCGCGAGCAGGTCGGCCTCGGCGATCGGGAAACGATCGAATACGAGGGCTGCGTTGTGGGCGTGCTTGAGCGGATGGAGCGCGTAATGCCGGAGGCGGAACGAGGGCGTGTCGGCGTCGGGAAGTCGCACGAGCGCCACGGCGGGCCGGCCATCGTGCAGGGCGAGCAGCTTCACGAGCCGGCCGTACGTCGCGCCGGTGATGAACATCTTCGTGCCGCTCACGGTGAGGCCGGACGCCGTGCGGTCGATCACGGTGGAGATCGCCGCGAGATCGCAGCCGGCATCGGGCTCGGTCGCGCCGAAAATCGAGAGCGGCTGGCCCTCTGCGAGGCCGGGGAAGTGGCGGGCTTGCTGGTCAGGCGAGCCGAAGGCCGCGAGGGCCGAGACCGCGCCGATCGACGAATGCACCGAGAGCAACCCCGCCGCAGTGGGCACGCGCGAAGCGACGTGCGTGACCGCGCGGGCGAGGTCGAGCATCGAGGCTCCCGCGCCGCCAAACGCCTCGGGCACGGCGAGGCCCCACAGACCCACGTCGCCGAGCGCCGCCTCCGCGGCCGCCGTGAATCGGCCGGATGGGGCGGCAGGCGCATCGGCCAGAGGCGCGGGTGGAGCGGAAGCTGAGATCGGTTCATAGAACAGGCCGTCCTTCCGCAGCGCGTCGATCGCGCGGTCGGCATGCTCGAGGATCGCGGTGATGGAGTCGCGGAGGGGCGTGGCCGATGCCGTCGCAGCGGCTGCGAACCCGCCATCAGCGGCCTGCCAGAGGGCGGAGGCGAGTGGGTGTGGCACGGGCGGGGCGTGCTCGGTCGCCGCGTCGGGTCGTCGTCCGCAGGGGACGTCGGCCATCCATGCCGGTGGCACTTGCTCGGCAGCCGCGGTGAGGACGGATGCAAAATGCTCTGCGATCACAGACCGCTTCAGCTTGAAGCCTGCCGTGGCCTCGCCGTGTGCGGCGTCGAATGGCCGGCCCACGAACGCCACACGGCGCACTCGCCAGGCCTTCGGGAGGTGCGACTGCCGTTTCGCGAGCCGCCGCGCCAGCCAGCGCATGAGCCGTGGGTGGGCGAGCGCCTGGCGCCGACTGAAGACACGCAGCCCGAGCCTCCGCACCGCTGCCCGCACCACATCGGGCTCCGGCACGATCAACGCCACCGGCGCCGCGAGCCCGGCCCCGAGCACGCAGACTTGTGCCACGGCCGGGTCTTCGGCGAGCACACGCTCCACCTCGGCGGGCGGCACCTTTGCCCCTGACGAGAGCACGAGCGTGTCGACCACGCGACCGGTGATGCGCAGGTGGCCGGCATCATCGAATGCGCCTGTGTCCCCCGTTTCAAGCCAGCCGTCGTGCGTGACTGGATGCTGCGACGTGTCGCCAGGATCGATCACGGCAAGCGCCACGCTCGGCGAGCGCACGACAACCTGCCCGTGCGCGTCAAGCCGCGCCTCGACGCCAGGCAGCGGCGGGCCGACGGTCCCGGGCCGCACCGAGCGGGGGTTTGCAAGGGCCACCGCCGGCCCCGCCTCGGCGAGGCCGTAGCCCTGCACGAGCGGCACACCCTGCGCTGCGAACACCGCGGCCGTGCGGTCTTTGAGCGGCGCCCCGCCCGACACGCACACCCGCACCTTTCCGCCGAGCGCAGCGGCCAGATCGGGGATCCGACCGGCTGTCACGCCGGTCGCGATGCGCTCGAAGAACGCCGGCACGCCGAGGATCACGGTGGGGGCAACACAGCGACAGGCATCGAGCACCCGCCGCCTGTCGGCCACGAGGCACAGCGTGCCGCCCCGCACGAGCGCCGTGTAGAGGTCGCCGACCCGCGCATAGGCGTGGCTCAATGGCAGCCACGAGAGCCGCACGTCTCGCGGGTCGTCGAGAAACACGCCGCTCGACGCCGTGGCGTTCCAGGCAAGTGCCCGCTGCGAGTGGAGAACCGCGCGGGGCCGGCCCGTGGTCCCCGACGAGAGGAACATCGCGGCAGGCGCATCGGGATCGCACGCGGCTGCGCGAGCCGCGAGTGACTCGAGGATGGCGGCGCGGTCGAGCGCGGGCGACGCCCTGTTTTCGCCGAGTGTGTGCTCGATGATCGCCTGCGGGGCGAGCCACCTCAACTGCTCATCGATTTCGGTGGCGGATTCGTCGGAGTGGAGTGCGATATGCACGACGCCCGTGAGCAGACAGGCGAGATCGACGATGATCCACTCTGCCGAATGCGGGCCAACATGGGCGAGCCGATCGCCGCGGACGAGGCCGCTGGCTTCAATGACGCGGGCGTAGTCGAGCGCTGCAGCAATCACCTCGCCCCAAGTCATATGAAGCCCGATGTCCGTGGCCCAGGATTGCGGGAAGGGTTGCCCGTGTCCTCGAGCGGGCTGTGGGAGCGAGCGCAGCCAGGGATGGCGAAGCGAAGCGGACACGCAGTGAGCGGAGGCCTGGAGGGCCGAGGCGAACGTCCGGCGAGAGGGCATGGGCAACCCTGACCCACTCGGACGGGCGAATGTGTCGTCCGATCCGCACAACGCGTTGGAATCATTCTGAAACGGAGTGACCAGCGCCGGACGGTCGAACGCGTCGAGCAAGCGGGCGTGGAGCAGGTCGACGAGCGACGCGGCTGCCGCCGGCGGGGCGTCGGCGTCGCGGCGCGACGAAAGCGGTGCGACGCTCATGATTCCACCCGCTCGAAGAGCACGGCGATCCCCTGCCCGAGGCCGATGCACATCGTGGCCAGGCCGAGCCGCTTTTCTTCCGCGGCGAGGGCATGGAGGAGCGTGGCGGCGATCCGGGCGCCCGACGCGCCGAGCGGATGGCCGATGGCAAGCGAACCGCCGCGTACGTTGATGCGGCCGGGATCGAGCCCGATCGTGGCGATGCAGTGGATCGCCTGTGCGGCGAAGGCCTCGTTGAGTTCCACGAGGTCGATGTCGGCGATCGCGAGGCCCGTGCGGGCGAGAAGCTTCCGAGTGGCTGCGATTGGGCCGGTGCCCATTGCCGCCGGCGCCACGCCCGCGACCGCCGTGGCCACGATCCGCGCGAGCGGCGCGAGCCCCTGCCGCGCGGCCTCTGCCGCCTGCATCACCACGAGCGCCGCTGCGCCGTCGCTCAGCGGTGCACTCGTGGCCGCCGTCACCGTGCCGATCGACGGCAGGAATGCGGGCTCGAGCGCCGCCATCGCCTGGAGGCTCGTGTCGGCCCGGATCGACTGGTCTCGCGTGGCCTCGACGATCGCCCCCGCCTCGTCGTGCCCGAGCACGGTCACGAGCTCGTCGTCGAACAGGCCCGCGTCGGCCGCGGCCGCAGCCTTGCGGTGGCTCTCGAGGGCGTAGGCCTCCTGGGTCCGGCGCGTGATGCCATGGGCGGCGGCGAGGTGCTCGGCCGTGAGGCCCATCGAGAGCATTCCCTTGCTCGAGCGGGCGTGAACCTGCGGGTGGATGTCGATGGCGCTCTCCATCGGCAGGTGCTGCATGTGCTCGACGCCGCCCACCACGTGCACCCGTTCCGCCCCGGCCATGATCGCGTGTGCGGCCTGGGCGACGGCCTCGAGACCCGATCCGCAGAGGCGGTTGACCGTCGTGCCGGCGGCGGAGAACGGCAGGCCCGCGAGGAGCGCGGCGGTGCGGGCCGCGTTGCCGCCGAGTTCGCCACGCTGCTGCGTCACGCCCAGGATCACGTCGTCGATCGTGGCGGGGTCGACGCCGCTCCGCTCGACGGCGGCGGCGAGCACGGCGGCGGCCAGTTCGTCGCCCCGCACGTGGCGAAAGAGCCCGCGCTCGGCATGAGCCCGGCCGATCGCCGTGCGGCAGGCGGCGACCACCACGGGCGTCGTTTCGGGAGATCGCGCGAGTGTCGCAAGGCTCATGCAAAAGCCTCCGCGGACGCGGTGAACCCGCCGCCCGAGCGGGCGAGTTCGAGGAGCCGGGGCGTGGGATGCATGCGGACCCCGAGGTCGGCGAGCGGCTCGAGCCGGCGCACGATCTCCGCCGCGCCGAGAGAGTCGGCCCAGGCGAGCACGCCGCCGCGAAAGGCGGGGAAGCCGAGGGCGTGGATCACGGCGAGATCGATGTCGCGGCCGTCGCGCACGAGCCCCTCGTCGAGCACAAGCGTCGCTTCGAGCACGATCGGCAGGAGCAGCCGGTCGGCGATGGTGCGGTCGCTCGTCTCGCGGGCGGGCAGCGCGTAGGCGGCCACGATCGGCGGCACGCCGTCGTCGGGCCGGGCCGGCTTCGCCCGTTGGCCGGCCGCGGCGTCGTACACATAGAAGCCCGCGCCGGTCTTGCGGCCCAGCCGCCCCGACTTCACGAGCGCGGGGATCACAGGCGACGCCTCGATCCGGTCGCCAAAGGCGTCGTCGAGCACGAGCCCGGCGTAGAACGCGGTGTCGAGCCCGATCATGTCATAGAGCTCGAGCGGGCCCATCGGCATCCCGAAGGCCCGGGCCACGCGGTCGATCCGCCGCGGTTCAATCCCTTCGCGGACCATCTCCACGGACTCGTGGAGATACGGCATGAGCAGCCGGTTGACGAGGAAGCCCGGGCTGTCGCGGACGACCACGGGGCACTTCCCGAGCCGCTTCGCGTGGGCGACGGCAGTGGCGATCGTGGCATCGCTCGTCGCGGGGCCGCGCACCACCTCCACGAGCGTCATCCGGCGCACCGGATTGAAGAAGTGCATGCCGCAGAATCGGGCGGGATTGACGAGCGCGGTGGCGAGTTTCGTGATCGGGTTGGTCGACGTGTTCGTGGCGATCACGGTCTCGGGGCCCACGGCCCGCTCGATCTCGGCGAGCACCTGCCGCTTGATGTCGGTCCGTTCGAGCACGCTCTCGATCACGAGGTCGGCGCCCGCGAGCGCGGAGGCCTCGGTGGCCGTGCGGAGCCGGCTGGCGAGGGCGAGGGCCCGCGCGGAATCGGTGCGCTTCGTCGCCCGATCCCAGGCGGCCTCGTCGAGGATTCCGGCCACGCTGCGCTCGAGCACCTCGGCATTCACGTCGACGAGCGTCACGCTCGCCCCGTGCCGCAGGTGGCTCGCGGCGATGCCCGCGCCCATGATGCCGGCTCCGACGACCGCCGGATGCTCGACGGACGTGGGCTGCACCGCGGCCGTCTCCGGATCGGCGTCCGCGCCTCCGATGCCGGGATCGCGGCGGTTGCGCTCGCCGAGTCGAAACACGCGCACAAGCTGCCGCGACACGTCGCCCGTGGCGAGCGCCGCGAAGGCGGCCGATTCGAGCCTCCCGGCCGTGGCAAGATCAGCCTCGGCCCCGGCGAGCACCGTGCGCAGGATCGCGGGCGGCGCCGGATAGTGGCCACCCGTGCGGCCCAGGATCACGGTCGACACGACAGCCTCGAGAAAACCGCGTTCCGCAGGATCGAGCACGACGGGTGCGGCGAGCCTGCGCCGGCGGACCTGGTGGCCGGCGCGGGCGAGATGATGCTCGATCAACCGCCGCGTTGACTCGACCGCTTCCTCCGACGGCACGCAGACATCGACGATTCCCAGCCGCTGCGCCGCCGCTCCGTCGACCGGTTCGCCGGCGGCGATGAACTCCACGGCCGGCCCGGGGCCGATGAGCCGGCCGAGGCGGACGGTGCCGCCCCACCCCGGCAGCAGACCGAGTTTCACTTCGGGGAGCCCGAGCGACGTGTGGGCCGCCGTCGTGGCGACGCGAAAGTCGCAGGCGAGCGCGAGTTCGAGGCCGCCGCCAAGACACGCGCCGTCGATCACCGCGACGGTGGGCCAGTCGCAGGTGGAGAGCCGGCCGAAGAGTTCACGGCCGGCCGTGCACAGCCGCTCGATCTCGCTCGGCGGCCTCGCGGCGAGCGACTCGAGCCGGGCGATGTCGGCCCCGGCGAAGAACGATCCCTGACGGCCGGAGCAGAGCACGACGCCGCGGGGAGGCGGCCCGCCGTCGAGGGCGTCGAGGGCGGCGGCCAGATCACGCACCACCTGCTCGGAGATCACGTTCTGGCGGTGGCCGGGAACCAGGAACGACAGCGCCACGATCCCGTCGTCGAGGCGTTCGGCGGCGACCGTGGCGAATTCCCTGCCGGTGGCGGGCATCGGGCTCACTTCCGTCTCGGGCTGTTCCCGAATGCTTCGCTTGCCTGGATCGGGAAAACCGGTAGTGTATCGGCAGATTTTCCAGGCCCCAGCCCGGGGCATTCCCCACGGAGGGCAGCGTCGGCCATGAAGCACGACACCACGACGACGGCGCGGCGGGGCGGTGATGCAACTACGGCCGAACTCGGCCTACCCATGCTCGCCTGCCTCTGGCTCGGGCTCGTGGCGATCGGCGTGTTTGGTCGGCTTTGGCAGCCGGGCTGGAACGTGACACCGATGGCAGGCATCGCGCTGGCCGCGGGCGCGGTGTTCACGAATCCGCTCGTGGCTGCGAGCGTCCCGCTTCTGGCGCTCGCCCTCGGCAATTTCGTGCTGCCCGGCTACGGCAGCACGGCCATGGCGGCCGTCGTCTGTGCCGCGACGGTGTGGCCCGTGGTGCTCGGCCGGCGGCTCGCGCCTGCCGAGGGCGGGAAGGCCGGCCATTGGATCCCCATCGCCGGGAGCGCCCTGGCCAGTTCGCTCGTGTTTTTCCTCACGACCAACCTCGCCCACTGGTGGCTGACGAGCGACTACCCGCACACGGCCTCGGGCCTCGCGGCCTGCTTCGTGGCGGCGCTTCCGTTCTATCGCTGGATGCCGATGGGCGACGTTGCCTGGACGGTGGCGATCTTCACCGGGCTGTCGGCCCTGATCGCGGCCGTGCGGGCCTCCCGCACCGCGACAGCCGCTTGACTGGCCGGTTCTGGACCGCAGAATGCATCGACGGTCGCGTCAACGCGACCCACGCCGCGGGAATGGCGGAATTGGCAGACGCGCCAGGTTGAGGGCCTGGTGGTAGTAATACCGTGCAGGTTCAAGTCCTGTTTCCCGCATTCGACCCCCTTCTGCTCGCGACATCGGCATGAGTTCATCGCCCGAAAACTCCGGTTCGGATGCTCCCGATGCAGCGGAGCAGAGTGCGTCGCGGCGGATACCGATCGGCACGCAGCGGCCGGGGGTGGCGGCGCCGAAACTTGCGCCGCGGCATGAGTATGTGATCCCGACGCAGGCGGCGGCCGAAGAGCCTGCGGCTCCGCGGGTGGCCGAAGCGTCGCCGGCAGCAGTGGCGCCCTCGGCAGCCGAGCCGCCGGCGAGCCCCGCGGCGCCCTCGAGCCCGCGGGGCGATCGACCGCCGCATGGCGAAGGCAAGCCGCAACGCGAGCGGCGTGGCGGCGGCGATCGCAAGCCCTCGTTCACCGACGTGCTGCCGCCGGCGAAGCGGGTGGCCGTGCCGAACCTGCGGGCCGCGCTCGAGGACGACCTCGAGGACGACTTCGAGGCGGCCCTCGCAGGGTTGGCCGTCGACGACCTGCTCGCGGGGAGCGTGCCGGCCAAGGCCGAGGCCGCGCTCGACCCTGGCGCCCGCGTGATGGGCACGGTGGTGAGCGTGGGCCACGACACGGCGTTCGTCGATCTCGGCGGTCGCCGGCAGGGCGCACTCAAGCTCGCGGGTCTCGACGATGTGCCGAACGTGGGCGACGTGCTCGCCCTCTCCGTGGGGAGCCGCAACGACGACGACGGCCTCTACGATCTGGCCCCGGCGAATCGGGCCGTGGCCGTGGAAGACTGGTCGCAACTCGAGGCGGGGATGATCGTCGAGGCGCGTGTCACGGCGGCAAACAAGGGCGGCCTCGAGTGCGAGGTGGCGGGGCTCCGCGGCTTCATGCCGGCGAGCCTCGTCAGCCCGTGGCGCGTGGAGAACCTCGAGGAGATGGTGGGCCAGACGCTCGAGAGCCTCGTCACCGAGATCGTTCCGGCGGCGCGGCGGCTCGTGCTCTCGCGGCGGGCCGTGGTCGAGCGGCAGGCGGCCGACGCCCGGGCGAAGATGCTCGAGACGCTCGAAGTGGGCGTCGCGCTCGATGGCATCGTGCGCAGCGTGCGCGACTTCGGCGCATTCGTCGACATCGGCACCGGCGTCGAGGGGCTCGTGCATGTGAGCCAGCTCTCCTGGGACCGCGTGGCAAACCCCGCCGACGTGCTGCAGCCCGGGCAGAAGGTGCGCGTGATCGTCAAGAAGATCGATCGCCAGACCGGGAAGAT
>CAZDTC010000062.1:7012-9260 GCA_964508125.1 uncultured Candidatus Kuenenia sp. | reverse complement strand
CGCGCCGGGCAGAACCTCGCCAACCCGTCGGGCCTGCTCCTCGGGGGCGTGCAGATGCTCGTCCACGTCGGCCAGTCGGACGTGGCCGAGCGGGTCCACAACGCGTGGCTGAAGACGATCGAAGACGGCATCCACACCTACGACATCTTCGAGGAGGGTGTCTCGAAGCAGAAGGTGGGCACGCAGGAGTTCGCCGAGGCGGTGATCGCCCGCGTGGGCCAGCGGCCCACCACGCTCCGGCCCGCCGAGTATGCGGAGCGGCCCAAGATGAAGTTGCCGACGTGGAAGCGCACCCCCGGGCCGAAGAAGGAGACCGTCGGGATCGACGTGTTCGTCGACGCGCCGGGCATCGCGGCCGACGACCTGGCGGCGAAGATGAAGCAGGAGATCGTGGGCGGGCTGTCGCTCGCCATGATCACCAACCGCGGCGTGAAGGTGTGGCCGGGCGGCCTGCCGGAGACCTTCTGCACCGATCACTGGCGCTGCCGGTTCATGGCGGAGCAGGGGAAGACGCTGTCGCACGCCACGGTCGCCGAACTCCTCGGCCGCCTCGCGAAGGCGGGGATCGACTTCATCAAGACCGAGCACCTGTGCACGTTCAACGGCGAGCCCGGCTACTCGCTCGGCCAGGGCCAGTAAGCCGGTCGGGAAGGCCACGGTCGGATCGACGGCTCAGGCTTCGCCGGCGGCCTGGCGGCGGACGTGCCGGGGCCGGATGACGTTGGTCGCGAGGCCGAGCCGCTCGAGCAGGAGGATGACGCAGTACGTGGCGTCGAACTCCCACCACCGGTGCTGCACGCTGGCGCTCGCGGGATCGTGGTGGTGGTTGTTGTGCCAGCCTTCGCCCATGGCCACGAGGGCCACGAACCAGTTGTTGCGGCTGTCTTCGTCGGTCTCGTAGGTGCGGTAGCCGAAGAGGTGCGTGAGCGAGTTGACGCTCCAGGTGATGTGCCAGACCACGACGGTGCGGACGTACACGCCCCACACCACCCAACTCGCCGCCAATTGCACGCCGTGCGCCCAGTCGCCGCCGGCCCAGCGGCCGACGAGGAGCCCGGCGGCGGCGAACACCGCCGCGTGGGCCAGGTAGATCACGAGCACCAGCCAGGGATGGCGCTCGAGATGACGGTAATACGGGTCGGCGATGATGTCGCGGGCATACTTCTCGAGAAACGCCCACGAGCGCCGATGGGGCACCCGCTCGAACAACCAGCCGACGTGCGACCACACGACGCCGTCGCGCGGCGAGTGGGGATCGGGCTCCTTGTCGGAGTGCTGGTGGTGGAGGCGGTGGTTCGCCACCCACCGCGTCGGCGTGTCTTCGAGCGAGCAGACGGCGATCGTGGCCAACGCCCGCTCGAGCCAGGTCGGTACCTCGATGCTGCGGTGCGCAAGCAGCCGGTGGTAGCAGAGGTTGATTCCCAGCGTGCCGAACACCGTCGTGCCAACGAGCGCGAGCGCGACGCCCGACCAGCTGAAGCACCAGGGCACGAAGGCCAGGCAGGCGAGCAGATGCACCGCCGCGATCGGCACGAGATATTCCCAATGGATGCTTTGCGCGGATGCGGTTCGCGAGTGGACGAGCGTGGTCAAGAGAGTGGCCGCCAGAAGGTCTCACCGATCAAGGCCGCGACATGCGGCTCCGCCGAGTATGCCCGGTTTCAAGAAAACGGTCATGCGGATTCTCCTCGCGGCGGCACGCGGCAGCCGGCCCCGCGGCCGGTCGATCCGGTCAGGCAAGATGCGCGATCCACGATTCCCGGGACTGGGACGTATCGTGGTGGCCGGCTCTGCGGTCGAAACGAAGTCCCCATTGGTGAACCCATGCCCACTCGCTCGCTCGTCCTGCTCCTCGCGCTCGCCGTCGCCCCCGCCTCTCGGGCCGCCGAGCCCTCCGTCGCCGACTACCCGTCGATCCAGGCCGCGCTCGACGCCAATCCCAATCGCATCCTGCTCGTGCCGGCGGGCGACCATCCGATCGCCGAGCCGATCCGCATTCGCGGCGACCGCAGCGGCCTCGTGGGCCCCGGCCGCGTCATCCAGCAGAACCCCGACAGGCCGATCATCATCGTCGATGGCGCCACGAATGCGGAGATCCGCGACCTCACGCTCACGCGTCCGGAAGGGAGCATGGACACCGCCCGCGATGGCGTCCTCGCCGTGGAGTGCCGGGATCTCGTCATCGAGAACGTACGCGTGATCGACAACCGCACGAATGCCGGCGGCATCACGCTCCGCGACTGTGCGG
>CAZDTC010000062.1:0-6912 GCA_964508125.1 uncultured Candidatus Kuenenia sp. | reverse complement strand
CGCCCGAGATGAAGGCCCAGCACAAACTGGGGGACTTCGTGAAGAAGAATCCCGTGAAGGGCAAGTTGCCGAGCCAAACCACCTGGGACGGGAACTACGTGAACAACTGGCAGCAGGGCAGCGGCATCATCGTCACGTCGCCCGAGGCCAGCGACCTGACCCGCATCCTCGGCAACCACATCGAAAACGCCGCCCAGGGGATCGACCTGCATGCCGACCACGTGATCGTGAGCGGCAACATGATCGTCGATTCGTTCATGGGCATCAAGGCCATGCATGGCAGCCGCAACGTGATCATCTCGGGCAACCAGTTCGTGAAAAACTCTATCTGGGCCGTCGGCCTGATGCCGGGTGTCGCCGCGCACCCCGCCGAGGATGGAAAGCCCGACAACTCCGACGGCGGCTCGATCGTCGCCAACAACATCGTCTCCGACTTTGGCCACGGCCGGGCCGCGTGGATCTGGGGCGACGACAACGCCCCCTTCAAGTTCGACTCAGGCCAGCATCCCGACGACCCGCCGCTCACCGACGTGATCGTGACGGGCAATCTCATCCACCAGATCGGGCCGCCGAGGTATGCCCGGGCCGTGGTCATCCATCCGGGCGCGAACGGGCCGCGCGGGCTGCACTTCGCGAACAATCTCTTTCCGCCGGGAACGCAGGGCGTGTGCAACCAGGATTTGCCGCCGTGACGCCACGGTCTGGCGCTCGCTTCAGCGCGATGACGCGTTCGAGCCTGGCTCGCGCGGCTTCCAGGCATCGAGCGCGGCGGCGACGGCGCGGCTGGCCGCGTCCGGCGACCAGGCATCGGCCGCCGGCTGAGCGTGCAGGAGAACGGCAAACTTCAGCCGCAGGGCGTCTCCCTTCGCGACGGTGAACGGCTCCGCGGGTTCGCCGTCGGCCGGCCGGCGCGGCGGGCCGGTGGGGTTGAGCGCCAGGAATCCGTAGTCGCGGGCATGGGCCCAGACGGCGCGGGGATTATCCGCGGCCGCCGCGACGAGAATGCCGGCACGCGTGCCGTCGATCGTGCCGCCGTAGTCCCACCAGGTTCCCACCCGGCCCCACGTGCCGGCCTCGTTTTTCCCACCGTGGCTTGCCGTGATCGAGCCCGACCCATTTTTCACGACCAGCGGCGTGGCCACGCGGATGCCGAGGCCCATCTCGTGCTGCGGGCCAAACGTGAGCTGCTCTCGCTCGGAGCGCAGGGAGAACTGCATCAGGATCACCGTGCCGGGCACCGCGGGCTCGAGCGCCTCGCCGGCGATCACGCGAAACTCACTCACGCCGCGGCAGACCTCCTCCCCGGTGGGCGCGACGTAGCGATCCTCGGCGGCAAACGACACGCCATCCGCGCCGACGACGGGATCGTCGACGAACCGCACGTGCTCGATGCGGCCCTTGTTCCGCCAGAAGTCGACGCCGTTGAGGTCACCAAACGCCAGCCACAGCCCCGGGTGCATCGTGTCGTGATCGACGGCATCCTCGCCGGGCACCGGCGGATGCCGGCGGCTCACCTGCGCGCCGCCGGGGGCGTGAAGCCGGGTCCAGTGGGGCCGCGAAATCTTCGCGTCGCGAAACACATACTCCCCGACGGGCCGGCCGTCGCGCATGATGGTGACCTGGTCTTCGGCACGCTGGACGGAGAACTCCGCCGCGTCGACCAGACCGGCGTTCCAGAGCCAGACGGCGATCATCACGGCGAAAGGCGCGAGCGTCGGCGAGCGTTTCATAGCTGGAAGAGTTTCCTGGCGTTGAGGCTGGCGATCTTCTCCCGGTCATCGGCCGGCATCTCGACCGCGTCGAAAGCATCGCGGATCAGCTTCGGCTCGACCCACGGATGGTCGCTGGCATAGAGGAGGCGATCCGGCCCCAGGAATTCGTAGACAAACTTCATCGCCGGCGGCAGCGGCGAAACGATGTCGAGCCACACGCGGCGCAGGTATTCGCCGGGAGCGTGCCGCAGGTTCTTCGGCCCGCGCTTGAGCACCTGCGTCTGATGGTCGAGCCGGCCGACCAGGAAGGGCAGGGCACCGCCGAGGTGCGGGCAGACGAGCTTCAACTCGGGAAACTCGTCGAGGATGCCCGCCATGATGATCCGCGTGAGCGCGATCGTGTTGTCGAACATGTTGCCGAGGGCGCTCGTCATCTCGTAGGCCTTCACCTGCTCGATCGTGACGGGCTTCGCCGGGTGCAGGAGCAGCGGCAGGCCGCGCTCGGCGGCCCGGGCGAACAGCGGGCGAAACTCGGGCTCGTCCGGAAACCGGCCCGCGAGATTCGTGTAGAGCAGGACGCCCTTCATGCCGAGGTCATCGACGCAGCGGTCGAGTTCGACGAGAGACGCCTGCATGTCCTGCAGCGGCAGCACACAGAGGCCGAAGAAGCGGCGCGGGTGGCTCGCCACGACTCCGGCCACGAAATCATTGGCCACGCGGGCCACGGCCGGGCCATCGGCGCCAAACCACTCGGGGCCGGGGTCGTTGATGCTCAAGGCCGCCCGCTCCACGCCGGCGGCGTCCATGGCGGCCAGCTTCGCATCGACGTCGAGATAGTGCGGCGGCACCTTGCGCAGCCAGTCGCCCATCTTCACCATCCGCACGCCGTCCTTGACGACGACGGTTGGGTCGGACGACCGGCGCTCCATCAAGGCCAGCATCTCCTCGCAGAAGAGGTGGCTCTGGCAGTCGATGAGGCCGCCGCGGGCGGTTGATTCAGCGGCCCGCCCCGCCGCTGCAAGTGCCGGTGGCCCCAGCGCCGCCGCGATGGCGGTATGCTGCAGGAACGTTCTGCGCTTCGAATCGGTCATGAGTCGCCGGGGAAGTCACGGTTCAGGCGGGCGGAATCGCCACCGAGGAACTCGACGCCGTCGGAGTTATACCGTACCCGAGGGCGACCTTGCCTCGCGGCCCGGATTTCGGTGGAGTAGGGCCGGTGCCGACCTCCGCAGACGAAGACCGTGGCTGCCTTTTTCCGACCGCGTTTCGCGGCCTGCTCGCCGTGTCGCAGATCGCGACGGTGATCCTCACCTGGAGTCTGTGGGAGGTTCGGGAGTTTCCGCCGCCGCTGCCGCTGCTGCCGATCCCGCGACTCGACATGGCATGGCCGATGATGGCCGCGATCGCCACGTCGTTTTTCTTTCCGCGATACGGTCTGCCTCTCCAGGCTGCAACCCTGCTCTGGGCAATCGTTGCCGATCAGGCCCGCATCCAGCCGCACATGATCTCGATGCTCTGGCTGTCCTGTGGGACCATTCCCGGCTGCCGAGGAGGGGTTGTCATGGCGCGCGCTTCCCTGATCGCGCTCTGGTTTTTCTCCGGCGTCCACAAACTGACGAGCCCGGCCTTCTTCACGCACGGCGTTCCGTGGTTGCTCGGGGCGCTCGGCCTGCCGCCGACGGACGTGCTGCCGATGCTGTGCGGCATCTGTATCGGTGCGACCGAAGTCCTCCTGGGCATCGGTTGCCTTGTTCCCGGGCTGCGGAAGACCGTCGCGGTGTCGGCCTTCGTGTTCCACGCGGCGATCCTCATGGTGCTCTCGCCCCTGGGGATCGATTGGAATCCGGAGGTGCTCCCGTGGAACGCCGCGCTCGCATGCGCGGGGCTCGCCCTGATCGCCCCCTGGAGAGGCCGGGCTTTTGGAACGGCATGGCGTGAGTCTTCGCGTCTCGCCCGTGTTGCGGCCGTATGCCTCGTCGTCAGCCCGGTCGGCTACTGGCTCGGCGTCGTCGACGCGTATCTGTCGCACTGCCTCTACGCGGAGAACACGCCCCGGGCCTACGTCTGCACACCGTTCGATCGCCGCGACATCCAGGTCATGTGCGGCGCCGCGGGCATCCAGATGCCGCCGGCCCACCGCTTGTTCGAACCGCTGTTCCTCGGCATGGGGCGCAGCGGCGAATGGCTCGAGATCGAGGATCCGCGGTGGGTCGCCCGGTGGCGGGGCCTGGCCCCGCGGAAGGTGATCTGGGCGAACCTCGTGCCGAAAGACGCGGAGATCGTCATTCCGGGGAGCGCCGCCACCTTGGATGGCGATCGAGCCGACGATTGAGGAGATCGGCATATCGCGAGTCAGTGCGACGCGATTTCGGCCGATCGCGTCCTTCCAATCGCCACCGTCAGGCCGCCTCGGAACCGACCGCGCTCGTCGAGATCAAGTTTGGGCTGGGACTGGAAAAGCGACGAGTGTCGACTGATGAGATACTCGTCGGCGCCGGAATCAGGCCTCGCGTCTCACCGGCGGGCTGGTCAGGGCTTCGGCGCGGCCTGCCCTGCGGGGAAGATGCGTAGACGCCCAGCGGCATCCAATCGAGGTCGGCCGGCGGGGCTGCTTCGGCGACGCGAGAAACTTTCCCGCCCGCCGCCCGTTGAACAGGACGTCCGCTTACTTCCGCCCGCACTGGCTTTTCCTTCTAGGAGCAATCGATCATGTCGCAATCAAGCCC
This sequence comes from uncultured Candidatus Kuenenia sp., assembly GCA_964508125.1. Taxonomy (GTDB): domain Bacteria; phylum Planctomycetota; class Planctomycetia; order Pirellulales; family UBA1268; genus RGVT01. The sequence continues at coordinate 2,474 of CAZDTC010000062.1, read as the reverse complement.
CGATCACCGGGATCATGTCGATGACCTCTTGAAGCACGTTCCCGCTGATCGTCGGGACTTCCTAAGAGGGCTGCTCCTCGCCGGCGCGGCCCTCGGCGGTGCTATGCTGCCAGCCTCTGAAGTCGTCGCCCAGAACGGCGGTGGCGGTGGCAAGGGCAAGGGCAAGGGTGACGGCGGCGGCGCTGGAGGAGGAAAGGGCAAAGGAAAGGGGGGCGGTGGCAAAGGCAAGGGGAGCGGCGGTGGCGGCGGTGCCACTGGCGCGGCCGGTGCAGCCGGCGCCGAGGGCAAGTGCAAGGACGGCCCGGCAGGCACCTGATGGTGCGGCATGAATCTGCAACTCAAGCCGACGTTGTTATTGGCTCCGGGCGATGAGGGCTATCTCGCGTATGAGCTTGATGCCGGGCGAATCCATCGGCTCAACCCGCTGGCTGCGGTGATCGTCGAGCTGGCCGACGGCAGTCGCTCGCGCGACGAGATCATCGACGGTATCCTGCCGCTGATCGGCGCGGGGGGAGCAGCCGGGGCCACCGAGTGGATCGAGGCCGCCCAGCGGCAGGGGCTGCTCCTCGAGGCCGACGCGGCGGCGCGGGTCGTGCCGCCGACGGCGGCGGAACTACGGCAGGCGTCGCTCGACCTGCGGGCCGGTGATCTCGTGCTGGCGGCGTACCTCTGCCAACGGCGTGCCGTCGAACTCGATGCCGACGATCCCCAGCAGTGGTATCGGCTCGGAGAAATGGCCCACATCGTCGGTCGCCGGACGGAGGCGCGGGCCGCGTACGAACGGTATCTGCAGGCCTGCCCTGACGATGCGGAGGTGGAACACCTGCTCATCGCTCTCCGTGGCGACGCACAGCCGCAGCGGGCGTCCGACGCCTGCATCGAACGCATCTACGGATACTTCGCTTCGTTCTACGAACGCAACATGTGCGAAGAATTAGACTACCGGGCGCCCGCGTTGCTCTCTGCCGCGCTGCTCGACGCGTCGGGCCGGCGACGCGACCTGGCCGTTCTCGACGCCGGCTGCGGCACGGGGCTCCTCGGCAACGAGCTGCGGTCGAGCGCCCGACGGCTCGTTGGAATCGACCTGTCGGCCGACATGATCGCGCTGGCCCGCTCCCGGGGAATCTACGACGCTCTCGAGCGGGCCGAACTGACGACCTGGTTTGCAGCAGAGCCCGCGGAGGCGTTCGATGTGATCGGCATCTGCGACACGCTGATCTACTTCGGCGACCTGCGACAGGTGATCCCGGCCGCCGTCCGACATCTCGCACCGGGGGGCTTTCTGGGCTTCACGGTGGAGAAGGGGGACCGCGATCCCCATGGGCTGACCGACTCAGGCCGGTTCACCCACCACCGGAATCACCTGGTGGCGGTGGCTGCGGAGGCGGGTTGCGAAGTTGTGAGCCAGACGGAGGAGGTGCTCCGGTCCGAGTACGGCGAGCCAGTGGTCGGCTGGGTGACCGTCCTCACGCCCCGGAGGCGGCCCCGACGTACGGCATGAATTGCAGCGCACGTGCTGAGTACAGGATGTGGGCGGAGCTGCAGTGTTCGGCTGGCTGGCGCGACGAACGCACGTATCGACTCCACCAGATTCAAAAGCAGGGCGAGGTGGCTCTTGAACAGCCGGTAGGCATCGGTCAAGCCATCGCCGACGGCCAGCGATTTTATCCTCGTGGCCGCGGACCGGAGATCGGGTAGATCCGCTTCAAAACGGTACGTCGTCGTTGCCCGCCTCGGCGAAGGCGTCGTTGGGGTCGATGGCGTCGTCCGGGCCGTCGCTCGCCCGCCCGCTGCCAGACAACCGTTTGAACGACAGGCCCTCGGCACTGAGGAAATATTTGGCCTCGCTGGCCTCATCCCGCTGCCAGCGGCGGCCGCTCAGGCGGTAGGTCACCTCGATCTCGTCTCCCTCGGAGAGGTCGTCCACCGCGTCGCAGCCATCCTTCACGAACTCGACGGGAATGAAGTTGGTGAACGTACCCTTGGACTGCTCGAGCACCACCAGGCGCTTGCGAAAGCCCTTCTGGCCGAAGGTCTTGGTCTCCTCGATCAGGTGGACGACGCCGCGGACGGTTGGGTCTTTCATGGAGTGTTGGCCGTTGGTTCTTTTCAGTCGGCCCCAAGCACCGCCGCCCGGCGGGCCGACGTGACAAAAGACTACCACAGGCCGCAGAATCGCGTTCGCCGCGCTATCGCCCAGGGAAGGACGAAGCCGCTTGGCGAAGTCATCGACAACGAGTGACTTCTGGCCTGCGTATCGCGGGCTTCCACCTGACATCAAGCGCAGGGCGCGTGCTGTATATCGTCTCTGGCAGCGAGACCCTCGGCACCAGTCCTTGATCGGAATCGTTCGCAGTGCAGAGTCGGGCATTCCCGTGCCTGATCTTCGTCGCGTCTCTGTTGGTGAAAATGCTTGTTGCTGGCTTCTCCAGCCTTGCGACGGGATTCAACCTCAAGAAGCCAAGGCTATCCGG
>CAZDTC010000061.1:0-9315 GCA_964508125.1 uncultured Candidatus Kuenenia sp. | reverse complement strand
CGGGCGTGGTCTCAGGGGCCGGCGTGGTGACGTCGCCGTAGAGCACGCCGCCGCTCGAGGCGAAGACAAACCGCTTGCAGCCGGTGGCCACGGCGGCGTCGAGCACGTTGATGAGCCCGATGCAGTTGACTTGCGCGTCGAAGAGCGGCTCGCGGACCGATCGGCTCACCGACATCTGTGCCGCCTGGTGGCACACAGCCTTGGGCCGCTCCCGCTCAAACACGCCGCGGACGGCGGCACTATCGACGATGTCGACGGCGTGCAGCGGCACGTCGGGCGGAAGGTTCTCCCGGGCACCGCTCGACAGGTCGTCGATCACGGCGACTTGGTGGTCGGCGGCCCGGAGGCCGTCGACGATGTGGCTACCGATAAAACCGGCACCGCCGGTGACGATGATTTTCATGCGCGGACTCGATCAGGCGAGGACGGGTTGTTCGACGGCAGGTTTGTAATCCCGTGCGCCTGCCAGCGGCAACTCGGCGATGACCCGTGTGCCGCGGCCCGGGGCGCTGTCGATCCGCAAAGTGCCGCCGGTGAGCCGCACCCGCTCGATCATGCCGATCATGCCGAAGCCCCGCTGACGGGCGGACTCGACGTCAAATCCGTGGCCGTGATCCTCGATCTCGAGCCGCAGGCCCTCATCGACCCGCCGCAGTGAAATCATCGCCCGGTCGCTGCCGCTGTGCTTCCGCACGTTGTTCAGGGATTCCTGGGTGACGCGATAGATGGTGGTCTGCAGGGATGGCGGGATTGCGAGAAGATCCGTCTTGATCCGACAATCGACGCCGACGCCGAGCCCCTCGAACTGGGCGGCGAGATCCTCGAGCGCCGCTTCGAGGCCGAGGTCGTCGAGCACGGTGGGCCGCACGCCGCGGACAACCTGCCGCCCCTCCTCGATGCCCTTGGAGAGGTAGCCTTGCACGGCGTCGATCACATCGACGCCGGGCATCTCCGGGTGGTCGCGCACCAGGGCTTCGAGTAGCATCCGCGCGCCGATCGCGTATTGCAGCAGTCCATCGTGGATGTCGTGGCCGATCGTCTGCTTCTCGTGTTCCTGGGCCTCGATCAGGTTTCGGAGCACCTGCTCCTTCTGTTCGAGAGCCATGGTGGCCTGTTTGAGTTCGGTGATGTCGAGCACCGAACCGATGTAGTGGGTGAAGTCGCCCTGTTCGTCGGTGACCGGTTGGCTGATCGTAATCGCATGCCGGATCGTGCCGTCCGGCAGGGCGATCCGGTATTCTGCCCTGTATGGACGGCGGGCCGCGAAGGCGACGTGCCACGTTTCCACCACGTGCGGCAGATCGTCGGGGTGGATCGCCTTCCCCCAGCCGCCCCCCAGTGCGTCTGCCGCGCTTCGGCCGCTGAGGTGACACCAGTATTCATTCACATACGTGCAGGCGCCGGTGGCATCGGTGCGGAAGATGCCGGCGGGGCATTTTTCGGCAAGCGCCCGGAATTCTTCCCGCCCCAGTCGTAGGTCCGACTCCGCACGCTTGCGGTTGGCGATTTCGTGCTCGAGGCTGTCCACCTGCTTCTTGCGAAGGTGGACCGCCAAGATCATCAAGATCCCGAACAGCCAGTAATACAAGATGCTGATCTGTTGCCGCAGTTCCGGCGCGAAGAACTGACCGCGAGGTGTGTAAAAGAGATACCGGCATGCGGTCAGGCCCACCGCGAGCGCGAGCACACCAGGCCCGATGCCGAGCCAGCGGCCAATCGGGTAGATGACAGGGAAGAAGAAAAGCCCCGGCTGGGTGTTCTTGAGCACCGGGTCGGCCAGAGCCCGCAGCAGCACCGTCGCGAGGGTAATCGCCAGCGCGACCAGGTAACGCATCAACGGTGAGGAAGGGGGTTGCATGCGGGCCCTCGCTGGGAAGCGCAGTTGCCCGTCGGCAGACGGCCCGTCGCTCCCCAATCGACGAGGGTACCCGATGCCCGCGCCACGCCAAAACTGCGCACTATTCCCCGCTCTCCTGCGGTGGAAGTCTCAGCACGCAACCACTGCTACCGCGTGGCAGGTATGCCCCGAGGGGTTCACTCCCCGTCGGTTGTGGCACGCTTGTCGGTGGGGGGTTCCTTGAGTTGTCCCTCCGGCAGGGCATGTCCGAAGACAGACCACACGACGCCGTCGTTGATGATCGACAGGGTCATGCGCCCAGCATCGGTGATGATCACACTGATGACGCGGCCGTTCTCGACGCCGGAGAAGACGCGTGCCCCTTCCGTCTCTAGAACAGAGTCGAGCTTCGTCACTTCGCCGCGCCGGGACTCCGGCCCGAGTAGCGTCAGCTCTTTTCTCCCGGCATCGATCCGGAAGAAGGTGGGGCGTTCCCGGTCGCCGAGGTCGGGAGGGCCCGTGGTGCCATCCTCATCCACGGCCACGGCTGACGCGACCGAACACAGCCATGCCGGGCACGCCCGCGCCATGTCGCAGGCCGCCAAGGTGAGAGTCAACGCCGCCACGAACAACGCCATTGGTTTCAGGATCATGAAAGAAGGCTCCGTGAAAGTGAATAAAAGTGACTCGAGACCACGTGGATGGCTTCGGCCCGAGGCCGAAGCCGACTGCGTGCCGCACTCACCGCACCGTGTAGCCCTTGGCCTCCATGGCGGCCATGAAGTTTCGGGTCCAGAGGGCGAACTGTTGCTGGTAGGCCGCCACGGCCGTTTCAGACGAACCGCCGGCCGCCTTCACGGCGCGCCTCGAACGCACGCCCCCGGTGAGGCCGAGCGACGTCGCGCCGATGGCCGCGCCCTTGCCTGCATCGCCGGCGATGGCCCCGATCGCGACGCCCGCGAGGGCACCGCCTGCCGCACCTTTGACAGCGCCGCCGCGCGCCGCGCCCGCCGCCGTGGCGGAAGCCTGCGTCTGCTGATCGAGGAGCGTCTTGGCCTGGTAGGGATCCCAGCCTGTCTGCTTCGTGGCCCAGTCGTAGGCGGCGGCTTCGTCGGCCCGTTGCTGCTCCGGGCTTTGGCCCTTCGCGGGGAAGATCGCCAGATTGCCGGGGTTGGTGCTCAGGGAAGGGGGGCCGACGAGGGAATACGAACTTGCGGTTCCGAGGGCGAACCGATTTGGCCAAAACTGCATAGACAGCGCGGCGGCATGCCGTAGAACCGAGGGGAGATCCGTCGTGACGGCCGGAGGCGATCCGTCCGTCGTGTTGTCCATCAAGCGAAAGTGGCACATGAAGCTGGTACGCACCGTGATGTTGAAAATCCTTTCGGCACTGTTTCTCGCGTGCGCGGTCTTGAGCGACCGCGACGCGGGAGCCCAGGAAACGGCCGCTCCTTCGGCGCTCGAAGCGGCGGTGACGCGCGAGTCGGAAGCCACCGTCAAGGCATTCAACGCGGCCGACGCGGCTGCGCTCGGAGGAATGTTTCTCGAGACGGGTGAGCTGGTCGACGAGGCCGGCACGGTGCACACGGGCAAGGCGGCGGTCACCGATCTCTTCAAGCGATTTTTCGCTAAGTTTCCCAAGGCGGCGCTCGAGATGCAGGTGGCTTCCGTCCGCGCTGTGGGCGACACGCTCGCCGTCGAGGAGGGGCAGCGGCGGATCACGACCACCGCAGGCGAGGCCGCGCAGGTGCGGTATGTAGCCGTGCGTTCGAAGCAGGGCGAGCGGTGGCCGATCGCGTCGTATCGCGAATTCACCGACGAGCCGCTGCCGACGCCGCAGGAGGCGCTTCAGGCGGCGAGCTGGATCGTCGGCGACTGGATCGACGAGGGCCCTGAAGGGCGGACGACGATCTCCTTCCGCTGGAGCGACGACGGCAACTACCTGATCGGCGACTACACGATGTCGGCGGCGGGGGCAGGCGAATCCAAGAGCACGCAGCGGATCGGGTGGGATCCCGTGACCGGCCAACTGCGATCCTGGACGTTTGACGACGACGGCGGGTTTACTGAGGGCCGTTGGGATGCCACCGACGAGGGCTGGGTGGTGAAATCAGAGGCCACGATGCCCGACGGCACCACCGGCTCGGCCACGCTCGTGATCACCGTGGAGGACACGGATCACTTCATCGTGCGTGGCAGCGATCGGATCGTGGGCGGGACTGCCGAGCCCGATTTCGAATTGAAGATCACCCGTAGGCCGCCCCAGCCGGGAGCCGCGAAGTGATGTCGGCATGCCATGCTCGGCCCCGCCCTTCCGCGAGGAATGTGATGCGACTCTCTGTTCTCTCCGCGTTGTCGATCACACTCCTCGCGCAGTGCCTCTGCGCGGCGCGGGCCGACGCTCGGCCGGGTGGCGGCGGTGGACGGCCCGCCATGGCACGGCCGTCCGGCGGCATGGCGCGGCCAGCGGGCGGCATGGCGCGGCCGTCGATGCCTCAGGCCAGGCCACAGATGCCCCAGTCGAGGCCGCAGATGCCTCAGTCCAGACCGCAGATGCCGATGGCGCGACCCCAGATGCCGCAGGCAAGACCACAAATGCCGATGGCCAGACCACAGATGCCGCAGCGTCCGGTATCGCGGCCAGGCGGCATGTCGCGTCCAAACGGCATCTCGCGGCCCAGCCTGGGCGGAATCAATCGGCCGTCGCTCCCTTCCGGCGGCATGACGAGGCCAGCTCCCTCACCAGGCCTGCGGCCCGGCGGAGTGAGCGCGCGACCGGGGCTCGGATCGATGCGGCCGCAGTCTCCCTCGCGCCCGACGACGCTTCCTGGCCAGATCGGCGGCCGACCCGGCGGCAGCCTCGCCGGGCGGCCGACGACCAGGCCGTCGTTTCCGACGCCCAGCCTCCCCAGCCGGCCAGGCAGTGGCGGCAACGCTCCCGGACTCGGAAACGTTCAACGCCCCACCACCTTGCCCGGAAAGTTGCCGGGCGGGATCACCGGTAATCGGCCCGGTCTCGGCAATCGGCCCGGTATCGGGGAGCGGCCGGGCATCGGTGGCGACAGGCCTGGGGTCGGCGGAAACCGTCCGGGCATCGGTGGCAATCGCCCCGGCATCGGGAACGGCGACAACTTTTTCAACAACGGCACCATCGGCAGCGGCAACTGGGGCAATAACAACAACTTCAACAACATCAACGTGGGCGGCGGCTGGGGCCTGCCTGGCTATGGCTATGACCATGGCTACGGCGGCTGGGCGAACCACTGGAACAGCGGCTATGTGAACCCGCACTACGGCGGCTGGTACAACGGCTGCTGGGGTGGCAACTGGGGCTATAACGGCGGCTGGTGGGCGCCGTTCGCCGTCGGCGCCGCGACGTGGGGGCTCGCCTCCACGCTCGGTTCGTGGGGCTGGGGCTACGGCACCGGCGGCTATGTGAATCCGTATTACTCGGCGGTTCCCGCGGCCGTCGTGGCTGCTTCTCCTTACGACTACTCGCAGCCGGTGGTCGTGAACAACTACGTGACCAACGACGGCGACCTCACCGACGCGAGCACCGTGGCAGGCGCGACTGCGACGGCCGAGTCGGCTCCGGCAGCAGCGCCATCCGACGCGGCCTTCGATGCGGCGCTCTCCGCCTTCAAGAAGGGCAACTACGCCGCCGCCCTCACGGGCTGCGACAAGGCCATCAAGCTGGCTCCCAACGATTCGGTGATCCACGAAGTGCGGGCCCTGACGCTCTTCGCCCTGGGCCGGTATCCGGAGGCGGCCGCGACGCTCAATGCGGTGCTGGCCGTCGCCCCCGGCATGGACTGGACGACGCTCAGCGGCCTCTACGGCTCGATGGATGCCTACACGGATCAGTTACGGAAGCTTGAAGACTTCTGCCGGGCCAACCCCGACAACGCGGCGGGCTCATTCGTGCTCGCCTACCACTACCTCGTGGGCGGGTATGCCGACATGGCGGCCGACGCCCTGAGGATCGTGGTGGCGAAGCAGCCGGGCGACGTCGTCGCCAAGCGGCTGCTCGAGGCGATCGAACGCGAGTCAAAGCCCGAGCAGCCGGCCGCGCCGCCGCCCGATGCCACCGAGAAGCCCGCGGCCGGCGCCGTGACGGCGCCGGAGACCGATCTCGTGGGCGTGTGGAAGGCGACGAGCGGCAAGGACTCCGTCGATCTCGTGATCACGGAAGACTCGCAGTTCACCTGGAAGGCGACGCCTGCTGGTAAGCCGCCCATCGAGATCCAGGGCACGATCGAGGCGGCGCGCGACGCGATCGCGCTGGTCAGCGCGTCGGCCGGCACGATGACGGGCGCCGTGGCCTCGAAGGGGGCCGATGCGTTCGACTTCACGCTCGCCGGCGCCCCGCCCGACGCCAAGCCGATCGCCTTCACACGTCGGAAGCCCTGAGCCCGTGGCGGAACGCCCGCTGCCGCTCAGAACCGCTGGATCATGTCGAAGCCCAGCATCGTCTGCTGGTTGCTGATCCCGTCGTTGTAGGGCGCGCGGGGGTCGCCGTACGGGCCGCCGAAGAAGTCCCAGCGGAAGGCGGGCCGCACGAGGAAGTTGCCCGTGGGCGTCCAGTTGGGGCCGAGCGTGAGCGAGTAGAAGTTGCCGGGGAGCGGCACGTGGTTGGGATTGCTCGGGCGATTGAGGCCCACGCGCGTGCCATCGGTGTCCTGGAACCATTCGAACCGCGCTCCCCACGCCCAGGCTTTGTTCACTCGGTAGTAGAGGTATTGGTCGATGCCCACCCAGAGCGCCGTGCCGCCGTCGGCCAGGCCCTGGGACTGTGTGCCGAGCCATTGGTGGAACAGATACTCCCAGTTGTCGGTGGGGCGGGATTCGAAGATCAGGCTGTAGCGCGTGCGGTTGGCCGACGTGAGCGGCGGCGCCGGCTGGAACAGCGGCGAGAAATCGTTGCCCTCGTCGCCGCTGACGATCGCGAACGACGTGGCGAACGAGTTGTCGTCGTTCTTGACGCGCACGCGGCCGAGGAAGTTGGCCTTGCTGTACGGGGAGGCGAGGCCGTTCCAGCCATTCACGATCCCGGCGTCGACCTCGACGTTGTCGGTGGCATTCCAATTGACGAGCCCGCCCCAGTGGGTGAAGGGGCCGGCGAACTGGTAGCTGTAGCTCTTCATGTAGAAGAAGTTTCCCACCGCCGGCACGCCCTCGTAGCCGACGATCGTGTAGAAATGGCCGAGCTTGAGCGAGAGATCCTGGTTGCCGATCTCGCCGTAGAGCTGCGGGATGGCGAGGCCGTAGTATTCGCCGCTGTTCCAATCGCGCGGGCCGGGGTTCGTCTCCCAGCCCAGCGACATCGCGAGCGGAAAGTCTTCGCCGTAAAGAAGGTCAGCGCGGGCGCCGATCCCGTTCGAGCCGTCGGTGGGCAGCGTCCGCTCGCCGACGATATACACCTGGTTCATCATCGCTTCGTTGGCCCGGTCGACGGCGTTGTAGGGCCCATTGAACTTGCTGGCGGGCACGCCGAAGTTGCCCACGAAGCCCCCATCGAGCCAGCCATACACGCCGCCGCGATCCTGCTCCCCGAACAGGAACCAGTCTTGGCCCGATGGAATGATGCCCGTCATCACCTCGTCGACGAGCACGGGGTTTCGCGATTCGAAGGCCCCGACCTGGCCGGGCTGGCCGACGAAGGCTTCTTCCTGGGCCTGCACGGTGGTCACGATCGCGACCATCGCGAGCAAGGGGGCCGCCATGACTCCTGCCGACATGGGACGATGCATGCTTGAATTCCCCAGGGCCTGCTCCGCTCAACCCGCACGATGCGTCTGGTTTCGGCCATACGACCGTCACGACCTTTGCCGTGGGCGCGGGCCGCCCGCAGGGTTGACCCAGGCTCTATGTGTTTTTGGCCAGATTGTGAAAGCTCTCCATGATCCGCAGGTTGTTCGGGGGGGCTGCGGCGTCTTATTCTGTCTTTCACGATGATGACGTTCGACGATTTCGACGCCTGGGGGGATGCCGTCAGCGGCGCCAGTCTGCGGCTGGTCTGCGATGGCGTGGAGCACCGTGTTTGGAAGCTCGGAATCGTCGATCTCGGCACCGTCGTGGTGCAGGTGGCGTCGGAAGGCGGCGGCAATATCTGCTACGGAGCAAACACCCACGGGGGCCCGACCCTCTTCGTGCCGCTCACACACGCAACCGAGCACGTCGCCAACGGCGAACGGCTCGACGACGCCTCGCTGTTTGTGATCCCGAGCGGCGCCGACTTCAGGATCCGCCTCCGTAAGCGTGCCCATGCCTGGTGCTCGATCGCCCTGCCGGGCGATATCGCGGCGCCGGCATCGAGCATGAAGATCACATGCGGCACGGAAACGGTCGCCAGGCTCAGACACCTCGCCAGCGAGGTCGTGGCGACGCTTGCCGACCGGCCCACCGGCACTCCCGCCCACCGAGCGGCCGCCGATAAAGTGCGCACGTCCGCGGCGGCCTGCCTGCCCGGTCATGCGGAGCATCGATCCGCCCTCGGGCGGCCACGGCTCGACCGCGACGACATCTTCCGCCGATCGATGGCCGCGATCGAAGACACGACAATCGTGCCGTCGGCGTCCGATCTCGCTCGCGGCATCGGCGTGAATGGCCGCACCTTGCTACGGACGTTCCAGGAGGCCTTCGGGCTTTCACCGAAGAAGTATCTGATGTTGCGCGAACTGCACGCCGTCCGCCGCAGCCTGTGTGCCGCAACGGCACAGGACGAGAGCGTGGCCGATATCCTCACGCGGCACGGCATTTGGGAATTCGGCCGGTTCGCCGCCCGGTATCGGCGGCACTTCGGCGAACTACCGTCGGAAACGCTGCGGCGGACGCGGGCCTGAAAAGGGGACGCAGCTCTTTTCCTCAGCGGCCAGTCGTGGCGGGGGCGGTGACCGCCTCCATCACGCGGTTGAGGTTGAAGCTCCCAGGCTTCTGCCGCGGCGGAAACTCCTTGAAGCTCTGCAGCCACTCGCCCACATGCGCCGCGGCCGGCGCGATCATGAACATGTGCTCGAGATACCACCGCTGGTAGTCCATGCCGATGTCCTGGGCGAGCTCGAAGGGATCCATCCGCAGGTTGACGAGCGTCGGAGCACGGAGTTCCTCGAACGGCTGCTGCCACACATGCATGCCGTGGGCGGTCTGCTTGAGGAACGTGGCCTTCCAGTTGCCGTAGCGGAGGGCCGCCACGCTGCCGTCGTCGGTCCAGTAGATGAAGTCCTTGCGGGGCCACGGCGCCTCGCCGCGGAGTGCGGGCCCGAGGTCATGGCCGTCGAGGTGCACCTTGTAGGTGCGGTCGCCGATCCTGCGGCCCTTCTTCAGCTCCTCCTTGGCCGTCGTGTCGCCGGCGGCGGCCACGAGCGTGGTGAGCATGTCTTCGTGGGCGGCGATGTCGTTGATCACGGTGCCGGGCTTGATCACGCCTGGCCACTTGATCGCGCAGGGAACGCGGTAGCCCCCCTCCCACTGCGTGTTCT
>CAZDTC010000060.1:0-9406 GCA_964508125.1 uncultured Candidatus Kuenenia sp. | reverse complement strand
GTGCGCAGGTCGCTCGCGTGGCCGTCCATCACGCCCACGAGGCCGGTGATGTTGTGCGGCAGCTTCGTGCCCGAGCCGTAGCCGAGCCGATCGATGACTGAGAAATAGTATTCGAGATTGATCCCGGCCCCGACGGGTCCCACCGCCGCGAGCGTGCGCGTGAGGATCGCGCCGTCGTCGTCGATCGTCGGATCGTACGACACGAGGAACGCCCGCCGGTCGAGAAAAAGGCCGCGGGTTCGCCAGCGCCGGCCGACGATGCACACGGCGTTCGTCGCATGCCCGAGTTCGGGCCGCACCTGCGCGAGGTCGACGCTGCGCGCCTCGACGTGGGCCCGGGCCGCTCCCGGCGTGATGTCGAGCCGCGCCGTCTCGAACCGCCGGCAGCGTTCGTGCGCGTCGGCCGCGGCCACGCGCTCGGCGTCCCGCCGCAAGGCGTCGACATCGGCGCGGTGCTCCGGCGGCACGGTATCGGTGTCGAACCACGTGAGCGTGGTGGCGCAGGTGTCGAGCATGCCACCCAAAAACCAGGTCGTCGGGGGGATCACGAGGCCCTTAGCCGCGAGCCGGGCGCGCACCCGCGGATCGTTGGCCATCAGCGCGAAGGCCCGCGCATTGGGTCCTCCGCGGCCGCCGCCGCAGGCGCCGCAGTCGTAGGCGCTCTCGTGCGGATTGTTGCGGCTCGACGAGCCGTGGCCGATCACCGCCACGACGCGCGAAAACCGGTCCGTGAGGCCGATGTCCTCAAGCACGCGGCGCACCATGCTGGCCATCTCCTCGACCTCGAATCCCGACTGGGTGCCGGCGACAAGCGCGGGGGCATCGCTCCGCTCGAGGTCGAGCCGCGTGGGGATGCGGCGCCGGGCGAGATCGGCGGCCGTGCGGCCGATGCGGGCCGCCAGCCGAGGGAACGCCACCCGCGCCACGAGCGGAATCGCTGCGAGGGCCCCGATCAGGGGCGTGAACAGGCCGCCGCGGAAGAGCGTGCGGCTCCCCGCCGCGAGCGACCCGGTGAGCTGCCCGTAGCGCCGGCGGACCGACCGCCGGAACTCGTGCCGCGACACGGCCTCCTCGCGCGGCACCTCGACCACCGTGTGGCTCGGGCGCATCACGATCGGGCACAGCGGCGCGGCATGCCAGTCGTCGAGCCCCTGGTAGTACATCGGCACGGCGAAAAACCCGGCGGTGCCAAACGTCTCCTGATCGGCCCCGAGTTCCTCGACGTGCCGGCGAAACGATTCGCAGCGCTCGTCGATGCAGAAGATCCACTGGGCGGCGGGCGGCGGCCCCGCCGGCGGCCGGGCCGCTGCTGCATGCGCCTGGAGCGCGTCGAGGATCTCGACGCGATGCCGCCGCTCGTAGGCCAGGTGAAACAGCCGCCGCCTCGTGATCGCGTCGAACCCGGCGATCGCATGCTCGAGCCGCAGGAGTTCGTTCTCGTCGAGAGCCCGGATGTCGTCGCCGCCGAGCCCCACGAGCTGGGCGACCTGGTGCAGCCGGAAGGCGCGGCACACGGTGCCCGAGCCACGGAGCGGAGGGTGACGGTCGCGGAGTTCCCACCACAGCCAGGCCAGCGTGCCGCCGGAGGCGCCGTCGGCAGGGCCGCGCATCCCCATGCGGCGGGCGGCCCACTCCGTGGCGACGCGATCGCAGACGAGCCGCACAGCGAGGAAATCGACGAGCCGGGCGGGCACCGGCGTGACGGGCACGCGGTCGGGCCGCTCCTCGAACTGGCGGATCATGCCCGCCCAGCCGCGCAGGGCGAGCAGCGACTGCGTGATGAACTCCTCGCGGTGCTCGGGCGGCACGCCCAGCCGGTCGAGCTCGCCGGCCACGCACTCCTCGGCCGACAGCCCGCGCACCTCGCGCAGGGCGGCCGGCAGCCGGTTGTTCCACGGCTCGCGCGGCCCGAGCCGGCCGGCGTAAAGTTCCGCGACAGCCGGCCAGAGCCCACGCTCCCGCCGAGGCATCGACCAACTCGCCACGCCCTGGTCGAGGAACGCCGCGCACAGCCGGATCAGGAGCGGATGCACGAGGGCGTCGGTATCGAGCGTCGGATCGACGGCCAGGAGCAGGTCGCGATGGCGCACCGGCGTGGCGCCGCGTGCGACGGCCGAACGCATGATCGCAAGCGCCTCCACGCAGGCGTGCCAGAGGTCGCTCGACACGCGGCGCTCGTCCGGGGGCTCACCTCCAGCGGCGGCGGCCAGCAGCCGCTGCCTGGCGGCCGCTGGCAGATCGGGCCGCAGCCTCTCCACCGCGTCGCTCTCCGTGAGCGTCCAACGGACCGAGGCGTCCGACTCCTCGCGCACCGCATGCAGGAGCAGGGCACGATAGAGGTCTCGCAGCAGTACGCAACCTCCCGCGACAGTCGCGTCGCCAGGGCAGGAGATGTCGGCCGCGAGCACGGCTTCGATATCGGATTCTCGGATCCGCCCCTGCGCGAGTTCCTGGCGGTAGCGGCTCTCCGGCAGGAAGGGCTCGGTGCCCAAGAGCCGCGCCGCCCGCACCACCGCCCCCTCGAACGGCTCGGCCTCGAAGGCGTGGAGCGTGTTGTGGTGGATGAAGACGTCGATCGGCCCCTGGGCCGGCAGATGGTGGGCGGCGTGCTCGACGGCGCGGCGGATCTCCTCGAGGCGGTCGGCGGATTCCATCGGTGGGATGCGAGCGGCGGGCGGGGCGGGCGGAACAAATCGAGTATCGCACGAGGGGTCGCAACGCCGCATGCCATCTTCAGCGGGGTGCCCTTGCAATCCCGACAGCGGATTCCGGGTGTCCAGTTGATTTTCCGGCTGAAATTGCCGACCAGGCGCGTCTCGGCCCCGGGAGCCTTGCCTCGGGCGGGGCCCGGAGCGAAGGGTTTGGCAGAGCCGGGACGGCCGTGAGAGCGACTCGCTCGCACGAACGTCTCGGTGACGATTGGCTCGGAAGACGAGTTGCCCGGTTCTGCACTCTTTCGTGGAACCGCGGCGCCGCGTAGGGCGACGCGCGTGAACGCCCCAGCGTTCATTCGCGCTCGCCCCTCTTTGCGTGGCGCCGATTCAGGCATGTCGGCGCCCTTTCGGGTGCAGCGGACGCCGCTGAATTCCCTGTGTCTCCAGCGGAGTTTTCCCATGGTCACATCCCTTTCCCTGTTTGCAGTGTTCAGGTTCTTGAAGCGGTCGGGTTGGCCGGCCCTGTTGCTCGTCGCGGCGTTGGCGTCCGCCCCGGCGGCGCCGTCGTTCGGCGACGTCATCTACACGAGTTCGAACGTCATTTTCAGCGGCACGAACGCGGCCGGCCTCTCGGCCCGGGCGACGTTCACCCGCGACCCCGGCGACTCCAACGTGCTGAGGCTCCTGCTCGAAAACACATCCGCGTCGCCGACGATGGCGCCGTCGGAACTGCTCACGAGCGTGTATTTCAACGTGCTCTCCGGCACGACGACTGGCACCAGCGCCCCGCTCACCTACCAGAGCGCGTCGGGGCAGGTGTACCTCGCGCTCAAGAGCATGCCCGACAAGGCGGCGACGTACGTGCCGCCGCCGCCCCCCGGCGGCACGGTGACGTACCCGGCGGTTCCCACGCCCTCGAACCTCCAGGCGCTCAACCCCGGCGACAACACCTGGCAGTTCAAGACCGGGATGAGCCTCGTGGCCTCGCAACCTCCACTGGCCTTCGGCGTGGGGACGGTAGGGAATAACTCGCTGACTCCAAACAATTTCAGCGGAAACATCGTGGGCGGAAGGGATTTCGGAATCTACGTCGGCGACGTGACGACGCAGAACATGAACAACGACCTGCTCGTCAAGGATTCGGCGAACTTCGCGTTTGCCGGGTTCGGAAACTTCGACCTGTCGCAGATCAGCCCGCACGCCGTGTTCGGGTTTGGCACCAGCCCAGAGTGCATCATCTCGGTGCCGGAGCCGGGCACGCTGTCGCTGGCCGCATTCGGCCTGCTGGCGGGGCTGCTCACGATGCGTCGGCGGCGCGGGGCCGCAGCGGCAAGTGTCCGCCACGAAAACGCCCTGGAAATCTGCGGCGTCTGACGCGCCCCCCCCGGACGGCTTGCCTTTCCGAGCAACCAACGGAATTGTTCGTCCTGCCGGGACGGTCGTGAGGGTCATGTGCCCGCACGGACGTCTCGGCAGGGTTGCTCGGAAGACGAGTTGCTGGGCTCTTCGCCCCTCTGGCGATGCCCCGGCGCAGCGTAGGCCGATGCGGACGATCCGACGCACGTCGTGTCCCGCACCGGCCTTTTTTGTTGCGCCGATCCAGGCATGTCGGCGCACGTTTCGGGTGCAGCGGACGCCGCGGGAAAGATTTTTCCGGCGGAGTTTTTCCGATGAAACCGTCCCTTTTCGTGGGTCATTCCATCCGCGTCGCCTCGGCGACGCTCTGGCTTCTCGTCGCAGCGCCGGTGTTCGCCAACAGCATCGTGTACTCCGGCACGAGCGTGGTGTTCACGGCATCGACCACCGGTTCCCACGGCCCGCTCTCGACGCGGGCCACGTTCACGGTCGATCCCGGGAATGCGAACGTGCTCCGGCTCCGGCTCGAAAACACGTCGCCGGGGGCGAGCCGGGCCCCGGAGGACCTGCTCACGAGTTTTTACTTCAACGTGCTCAGCGGCACGACGACCGGCACGTCGGCCCCGCTCGCCTACCAGAGCGCGCTCGGGCAGGTGTACTACACGGTCGGTGGTCTCGCGCCCGACTTTCCCGTGAAGTATTTCCCCCCGCCGCCTCCGGGTGGCTCGCTGCTCGACGAACCGGGGCTCTCGAACCTGCAGGCCTTCAACCCCGGCGACGACACCTGGCAGTTCAAAACCGGCTTGTCCCTCGTGGCCTCGGAGCCGCCGCTGGCGTTCGGCGTGGGCACCGTCGGCAATTCGTCGTTGTCGCCGAATAACTTCAATGGCAACATCGTCGATGGCTTCAATTTCGGGATTTATGTCGGCGAAGTCACGACACAACCGCTCGACGACAGCCTGCTCGTGAGGGACTCGATCAACTTCGAGTTCGCCGGGTTCTCCGGGTTCAAGCTCGCGCAGATCAGCCCCCACGGCGTGTTCGGGTTCGGCACCGGCCCGGACCAGATCGTGAGCGTGCCCGAACCGTCGGCGCTGCTGATCGCGGCGCTCGGCTCGGTCAGTTGCCTTGCCTGTCGCCTGCGTCGCAGGCCCGACGCTGCGCCCGCGATCACCTGAAGACCGTCCAGCGCTCGCACCGAGGCGAGCGTCGTCCCCTCGGGCAATGGACGCCTCCCACCCCTTGGCACTCGTGGAGGTGCGTCGTGATCGATTCGAATCAATCAGCCGGCCGTTCCCATTCCGAAGCCCGCTCGCAGGTCATCCGTGCAGCCGTCCGCAGCACCGTGTCGGCCTGCGTCGTGTTCCTGATCGCGCTCGTCCTGCTGCTCGGTCTGCCGCAGGCCCGCGCCGTGCCGATCGTCAACAACGAATTCGACTTCGCCGACGGACCGCTCGGCTGGACGCCGCAGCCCGTCGGCCGAACCTCGGCCTTGCCGCCCACCACCAACGGCAGGCGCTGGACCCATGCGAATGGCCAGTGGGAAGTGAACTGGTCGCCCGTGAGCGGTCCACTCGTCGCCACGGGCAACTACCTGACGAGCCCCCTCCTCGACCCGGCCGGCCCGCTCGAAGGGCTGCCCGTCGACGCCTTTCGCATCAGCTTCGCCCACAAGTTCAACTTCCCGAATGCGGCCACCGTGCCGTCGGCCGCCGGGCAGGTGGTCTATAGCATCAACGGCGGGCCATACACTCCGCTGCCGGTGGCGGCCTGGTCCACCGGCAACGTGAACACGCCCGAGCCGCTCTTCGGACCCAATCCACTTTGGCCGACCTACGTGGGTCAGACCGAACTGGTCGTCCCGGGATACACGCCCCCCACCGGGAGCTATTCCAATCTCTTCCCGCTCGTCAACGGCGGCGCGTCGTTCACCGGCGTGACACCCGGCTATACGGCCACGGGCGGCACGTACGTGCCGAGCGTCGCGGTGCTCGACATTCCGCTGCAGGTGATCACCGACTTCCGCGTGCGGCTGATCAACGCAAACCTCGGCTCGAGCTGCCCTGCGGACGCCGGATGGGACGTGCGCTACCTCCAGGTCGACTTCGCCGCCCCCGAGCCCGGCAGCGTCGTGCTGGCCGCCGCCGGGATCGCAGCCACAGCGGGCTGGCAATTCCTGCGAACCCGGCGAAGGAAGCGGCACGAGTAGCTCGACAGGCCAAGCGGGGCGACCGTCCCGGTCGCCAGAGCGAACTCAACTCCCCGCAGACATTCAGTACCGTGCCTCGAGACCGAGGGTGATGCCTTGAATCCACACGCTCCCGCCGGTTTCGGTGCGACCGGCGATGCTCTGCCCGGGGCAGAGATCCTGGGCGAAGAGTTGGTTCGGTGCCTGAGCCATGCCGCCCAGCCAGAAGGCGGCGTAGCCAGCACGGACCGACAGCCAGTCGTAGACGTCGTACACGGCCGTTAGCCCGACTTCGCCCACGAACGCCGCCTGCCCGATCGCGGAGCTCACGGCGAGGGCCTCTGGAGGATCCGTGGTGTTCGTCGTTCGCACCGACGTCTGCACCGCGTTGTTGTAGTAGACACCGGCCTTCCCGAGGCCCTCGATCCGAAACGGCCCGCCGAGCCCGTAGAGGATCGAATCAGCCCCGGCCTGCCAGCCGTAGAGGTTGTTGAACGTCGACGACTGATAGCTGTCAACGAAGAGGCCGTCGTCGAAACTCGTGCGAATTCCCACCGCCTCGCGCCACTCCACCCAGCGAAAGCCCGTGAGCCACTGCCAGCCGCCATCGGTGGGGAAACGGCGGTTGAGCTCGAAGCTCTGCAGGGCACTCGAGAGGTTCGCCGTCGCAGTGTCGATGGGGGTTTCACTCGGGCAGCAGTAGAAGCCGTGCGACGTCTGGAAGTAGCCGCCGGTGGTGGGCGGCAGTTCGCGCAGTGCCTGGAACGTCTGCACGCGGAGGTAGTTGAATTCGATCGCGCCGTCGTCGCCGGTGTGGCGGAAGAGCGTGAACCGCGGGCCGGCGGCCATGCCGCTGCCGAGCTGGCTGGCATCGAGAGCGGTGCTGCCGGCGGCGTTTTCGAGGAGCACGAGCGGCTGCGGCGACTGGCGCCACAAGAGCAGCGCCTCGGCCCTGCCCGACCAGAGCGGATCGACTCCGAGCGGGTCGAGCACGTGCGGCACTCGGCACGCCGGCGGGCAGCCGGCCGGAGGACAGCCCTCCTCCACAAACGCTTCGCCGAAGGCAAGCGGTTCGACGACCATGCCTTCGTCGGCTGCCTGCGCCCGGCGCACGAAGCCCAGCAGCACCAGCACGGCGATGGTCACGGCCACCAGCCACGCCCAGCCGTCAAACCGTTCCCCAGCATGCCCCTGCCACGCTCGTTCCATGCCCCACGCTTCCTTTGCATCAAAGGCCGCGCTGCCCCGGTCGCGCGGGCAGCCCAGCGCTCCAAGGGGCGGGCTCGGGCCGCGCCGAACACCGAAAACACCCCCTCTAAGGTGGGGTATCGGACGCCGTCCTCCTGCGGTGCACCTTTTCTTTGGCCGCCCCGCGAAGCGGCCAAAACCGGCCCCACCGGCCGCGTCAACGAAAACGGCCGGCGGGCGGGGTGCGCCCCGCGCCGCCGGCCGCTCGATCTGCCGAACGCCTTCGGCAACCGACTGGGAACCTCCGTCAATGTCGTGTCGCTGCGAGGCGCACCGCACGCCTCGAACCGATCCTCACCGTCGTTTTTTGTCGCGCACGCTCGGCACAGCTGCAAGCGTGAACACGATCACTTCCTCGCCCGTGGCCGTGCTGATGTCGTGGTGCACACTCACCGGCTGTGTGCCCGTCACGTCCTCCACGAGTTTCTCGAGCAGCGGCCGCCCCGAGCACGAGGTGGCTGCGCAGTTGCTTGAGCAGTTCCGCCCCTCTGCCATTGCCGCTGGCGTGCGACTCGATGAGCCGTTGCTCGGCCGCCGTGAGCACGCCCTGCAGGTGCACGAAGAGTTTGTTGTCGATCAGGTGCGTGTGGATGTCGCGCGGGCCGCGGCCCATATACTCTTGCTGAAACCGCGCGATCACATCGCAGACAGCAGCTTCGATTTCTCCCTGCGACCTGGCGACTCGCCCTGCGGCCATGAGAGGCCTCCTTCCCACCGACGCGCCTTACCCCACCCAAAGGGGGGTATACTGGCGGTGATTTCGTCGCCCTTACCCACTGTTCGTGAGGCCAACGACGGGCGCCGGAAAATTTTGCTTGCGTTTCCCAGATTGCCCAATATAATCCGGCTTGCCGAAAGGCAGCGGACAGCGAAAACCGCTGAAAATCGGCGAAAAAACGAAAATCGGAAGACGAGTCGAGGGGCAGTCCGGCGCCAGTCCGGGTGGTCCGTCGCAGCGTAAGCCGGCGCGAGAGGAAGCCTTTGGGCAGCCTCGCACGCCGGCTTTTTTTGTTTTTGTCCCTCCCCTAGGGCTGGGCCCCAGGAGTGGGAACGAAACAAGCGACGAAGCGAACGCGAGCCATGCACGAACGCGGCCACACCATCCCAGGAGCGAGGCTCCCCATGACGACATTCCTCCAGGCGCATAGTCGCCCAGACTCCAAACATCTGGCCCGCAAGGTGGCGCGGGCGATCGGCTGCTTCGAACACGCGCTGCTCGACCGCGTGCCCCGCAGCGTGACGATCGTTGCCAGCGGCGACCGCGTCGTGGTCAGCTTCCACGAATCGTTTTCGCCGCTCGAACGCCGGCTCACCGTCGGCAGCGGCGGATGCTGCCGGGTCAAAGAGTTCCACCACGGCATCTTCGAGTCATCCCGGGACGCGCTCGTCGATCACGTGCGGTCGAGCACCGGCGTGGCCCTCGATGCCGGGATTCTGCACGTCGACCCCGCGACGGGCAGCGTCCTCAAGACCTTCACCACCGATCCATCCGTGGAGTTGTTCCTCCTCGGAGAAGGGCTGCCGGCACTTGGCGTGCCGGTGAACGCCCATCTGCATGCCCATGGAGCGACCGGCATAGGAGCCGGCCGCAGCTGAATTTGTTCTCCGGAGGGACCCACAACCATGAAGAGGTGACCCATGTTGGTGCTGACGAGAAAAAACCGTGAAAGCGTCGTGATCGGGCGTCCCGAGGACCTGGAAGTGATGCTCGAGATCACGATCCTCGAGATCGAGGGGGGCCGCGTCCGGCTCGGCTTCGAGGCCGACACGAAGATGCCGATCCACCGCCGCGAGGTCTGGGACCGCATCTGCAACGGCAATGGCAACGGTGCCCCGCAGACCGCATCGCGGCTGGAATCCAGCCCCCGGAAGTCGTGACCAGAGGGGTGACCATGAAATCTCAAGGTGAAATCGAGGCGGCCGTCTGCGACGGCATCTCGAGATTCCAGCAGGAATTCAT
>CAZDTC010000059.1:0-9460 GCA_964508125.1 uncultured Candidatus Kuenenia sp. | reverse complement strand
GGCCTCAGCCCTCCTCCCGGCGCTCACGTTCGTGGCGATCACCGGCTTTCTGCAGGGGAATTCCCTGCAGGTGCTGCTCGTGACGGCCGTGGCCTACGGGTTCGCGACGCTCGCCCTGCTCGTGCCGGCGATCGGCGCCTTCGACCTGCTGACGGGGCGGACGACTACCGGCGAATGACGTCGTGATCGGTCGGCGCGGCTGGGGCGAGGGCCGCCATCCGGGCCTCGACTTCGGGCGTCGCACCGCCGCGGGCCACCGCCTGACGGTAGCTCTCGAGCGCGTCGAGCGGACGGCCGAGCGCCTCCTGGGCCATGCCTTCGAGGGCAAGCACGTGGGCCGGCGTCTGGTTGGGCCCGTAGGTTTCGCCGAGGATCGCGAGCGTGGCCAGGCAGCGCTGCGGCCGGTCGAGACGGCGGTAGACCTCGGCGGTGTCGAGGAGCACGGCGCGGTCGTCTGGCGCGATCGCCAGCGCGCGGTGAAAGTCGGCGAGCGCCTCGTCGGAGCGTCCGCGCGCGAGGGCCACCCGGCCGCGCAGGTGCCACGCGGCGGCCGAGCCCGGCGCCGCCGCGACCGCCTCGTCGGCGAGGCGGTCGGCGTCGTCGAACAGGCCGAGTTCCATGTACATCCGGCCGCCATCGAGGCACAGCGCCACCTCGCCCGGCGAGAGTCGCAGCGCCTCGGAGATCTGGTTGACGGCCTCCATCCGTTCGCCGCGCCGCCAGAGCACGTCGGCGTAATGCCGCCGGGCCTCGATGTCGGTCGGGCAGCTCTCCACGGCCCGCTCGAGGAGGCTCTCGGCCCGCGCGAGGTCGTTGCGATCGGCCGCCGTCAGGCCCTCGTTCGAGAGCCGCCTGGCCACCGCGAGGTCCTGCGACACCGGACCATTCCGCGGGATGAACCGACAGCCCGCCCCCAGCGTCGCGATGGCGATCGCGGCGGTCACGCTCGTCACGGTCACGGGCAGGCGCGGCGGCAGGATCACGGGAGCGGGACGGTAGGGGTTTCGAACCACGGCCACAAGGGCCGCCCCGGCCGCGCCGCCTACCTGGATTGCCCGCTCGGCGGATTCGGCCGCGAACCTGGCTTGGCGCGCGCCTGCCGCGGGCCTACTACCCCGGTGGATGTCCGGCCTTGTTCCCAGCACGAGCGGTGTCAGTCGCTGCGCGGCCGCGTTGCTCGTCGCGGCCTTGGGCTGCGACATCCGCGACGAGGCGCCGCGGCCGCCGCGCACCCAGACGCTGTTGGGCTCCGGGATCGACGTCGCCTCCCGGGCCGCGCCGATGATCGAATACGTGGGCGGTTATGAGGCGGGGCGGCAGCGGGCCTTGGCGGAGGCCCGGCCGCTGTTGGTCGTGTGCACCGCGGCATGGTGCAGGTTTTCGGCCGACCTCGCGCAGCGGACGCTCCGCGATCCGCGGCTCGTGGCGCTCTCGCGGCGCGCGGTCTGCGTGCTGCTCGATGCCGACCGCGATGCGGAGGTCTGCCGCAGCCTGGAGGTGCGGGCGTTTCCGACGCTGCTCGTGCTCGATGCCACCGGCGCCGAACGCCTGCGGGTGATGGGGCGGTCGTCGCCCGCGGCGCTCGCGACGGCACTCGAGCGGGCGCTGGAGCCACGGCGGCTGGCCAGGGCCCCCGGCGACGACGCGGTGGCCCGCTGACGGCCCGTAGGATGGGTGGCCGAATCCGGTATAACGCGTTTGACAAGCCTCGGCACTCCCCATGACACCAGCCACTTCGGCCGCTGCGGTTCCCGCGAAGGAGACGTTTCACGCCTATCCGTGGTGGAGCCCCCGGTTTTGGCACGGCATGCCGCTCGGCGTATGGCTCGACCTGGTGCGGGAGCATGGGGCGCGGGCGTCGCTCTCGCGCTGGGGGCTGATGGGCACCATTACCGCGGCGGCGGCATTCAACTCCGTGGCCGAGCCGCTGGCCTCGGCCCGCTTCCGCCGCCGGCTCGCCTCACCGCCGGCCACCGACCCGCCGCTGTTCATCATCGGCCACTGGCGGTCGGGCACCACGCTCCTCCACGAACTCCTGATGCTCGACGATCGCTTCTGCTGCCCGACCACGTACCAGTGCTTCGCGCCCGGCCACTTCCTGCTCACGGAGCGGCTCGTGACGTCGGCCCTGAGCTGGATCATGCCGTCGAAGCGGCCGATGGACGATGTATCGGCGGGCTGGCATCGGCCGCAGGAAGACGAGTTCGCGCTGGCCAACATGGGCTCACCTTCGCCCTACCGGCGCATGGCCTTCCCGCTCACGAGCCCCGACCGCCCGCAGGCGCTCGACCTCGCCACGCTCGCGCCGGCCGAGCTCGAGCATTGGAAGCGGAACATGCGCCGCTTCCTCGCGCTGCTCGCCGTGCGCGATCCGCGGCGGCCTGTGCTCAAGAGCCCGCCGCACACGGCCCGCATGGGCGTGCTCGCGGAGATGTTTCCCGGGGCGCGGTTCCTGCACGTGGTGCGCGATCCGTTCGTGGTGTTTCCCTCGACGATGCGGCTCTGGAGATCGCTGCATCACTCGCAGGCGCTGCAGGTGGACGACGGCGAATCGCTCGAGCGCTACGTGTTTGCCGCATTCGACGAGATGTATGCCGCCTTCGAGCGGGATCGCACCGCCCTCGCTCCCGGGCAACTCCACGAGATCCGCTACGAAGACCTGTGCGCCGATCCGGTGGCGCGGATGCGGGAGGTGTATGACCAGCTCGGGCTCGAGGCGTTCGATCGCATGCTGCCCGCCTTCGAGAAGCAGGCGGAGTCGATGCGGCGCTATCGCACGAACACCTACCGGCACGACCCGCGGATCGTGGCCGAGATCGCCCACCGCTGGAAGCCGTTCATCGACCGCTACGGCTACACGGTGCCCGAGGTGTGATGTGGGGTAAGCGTCTCGCTTGCCTGTGGGGCGAGCGTCTCGCTTGCCATGACGGTCATTTGGCGACCGGGACGGTCGCCCCACGTTACTTTCGGCGCCGCTCGAACTTGATCTTCGGGTCGGCCTCCATGCCGCGCATCTCTTCCTTGAACTCCTCGGGCGTCATCCGCAGACGGCGCTCGAATGCGAGCCGGGCCACGCTCCACTGGGCCGCCGCCACCACCGCGGCGGCGAGCAGCACGGGCAGGAGCATGCCCCGCAGCGCCGCGATCGCGGGGGCCGCGTCGAGCATCGGGCCCGGGGCTTGAAGCACAGCCACGAGGGGGCCCGTGGCGAAGGCCATTGCCGCCACGAGCACCGCGAGGCAGAGGCCGTTCCAGAGCACGGCACGGAGCGTCGCCAGCGAGAGCACCCGCGCCGCGCCGCCGAATGGGTCGATCCGCCGCCAGCGCGGGGCGGCCCGCGCGAGCCGCCAGGCCGAGCCGTCGAGGAAGAACCGCGCGCAGAGGCCCGCGCCGGCCGTCGCGACCACGAGCGCCGCCGTGGGCAGGAGCACCCGCGCGGGAAAGAGCAGCCGGTGATCGACGCCGCCATCGCGCGGAGCGGCGAACGCCGCGACGAGCGACTCACGCATGAAGCCGCCGGCGGCGGGCACGGCCGTCTGCGCCCACCCCGGCAGCAGCAGCACCGCCGCCGCCACGAGCGTTACGAACGCCGGGATCGCGGCATTGGGGGCGGCTCCCTCTTCGCGTGCCGCCGCCCGGCGCCGCGGCGTGGCCGGAATCGATCGCTCGGCGGCGTCGCTCATCGCTCACCGGCTCCGAAGACGCGTTCGATCGGTCCCTGGACAAGGCCGGGAAAGCCCCGTGTCCAGGCGTCGGCGCCGATGAACAGCGCGCCCAGGAGCACGACGGCGGCAAGCCCCTGAAGGAAGCCTGCCCCGGGAGCAAACGGCACCGTGCGCAGCGTGATCGCGGCGGCAAGGTGGAATGCGAGCACCGCCAGGAGCGCCGGCACCGCGAGCGCGAGGGCGAGCGCGAACGCGATGGCGGGCATGTCGGTGGCGAGGTGCTCGAGGCTCGGCCGCGGCAGGCCCGAGGCGGGCAGGACCATTCCGACCGGGAGCACGCGCAGGCTGTCGATGATTCCCACGGCGATCGCCTGAAGGCCGCCCCCCGCGAGAAACACGCCCGCGCTCGTCCACCACGCGAAGCGGGCGCAGCCGGCCGACTCGGTGCCGCCCTCCGGATCGAAGTCGTCGGCCCAGGAGAGCCCAGCCACGCTCCCGAGCACGCCGCCGGCCCAGGCCCCCGCCGAAGCGAGCGCGGAGAGCGCCGCGCCGAGCCCGAGGCCCACGGCCGCCTCACCGACGACCACGAAGAGCGCGGTGCCGCCGGCGAGCGCCGGCGCGGGTGGTGACCCCTGGGCCGCCAAGGCCAGCGGCAGCGCCGCCGCCGCGATCGCCACGGCCAGAGCGATCCGGATCCGGATCGCCACCTCCGGGAGCATGGCGGCGGCCCCGGCCAGAATCCCGAGCACGCGAGCCAGAACGCCGGCGGCCATGAGGACCGGCAGCGAGAGTGCGATCGACGCGCCTGCCACCGGCATGGCTCACGGCCCTCCGACGACGGTGGTGCGCACGAGGTCGGCCATGCGCTCGAGCATCCACGGCGCGAGCACCACGAGCGCCGCCGCGATCGCCACGAGCCGTGGCACGAGCCCCACGATCTGCTCGTGGATCCCCGTGGCGGCCTGGACGAGCCCCATCACCGCGCCCACCACGAAGCCGACACACAGCACCGGCGCCATCACGAGGCAGCCGGAGAGCAATGCCTGTCGCACGAGCTCCACGAGATCCGTGTCAGCCATCGATGGCTCCAGACGGGGGAATCACGCACGGCCTCACGAGGCGACGGCCCGGACGCTGTCGAGCAGGGCCTGCACGACCAGCGACCAGCCGTCGGCCATCACGAACACGAGCAGCTTGAGCGGCAGCGACACGAGCGTGGGCGGCAGCATCACGAGGCCGGTCGAGACGACCAGCGTGGCCACCACGATGTCGAGCACGAGGAACGGCAGGAGCAGCCGAAACCCGATCGCGAAGGCGGTCTCGAGTTCGCTCACGAGGAAGGCGGGAAGGAGCGACTCGACCGGCACGTCGTCGTAGGTCTTCACGTCGCGCGGGGCGTCGGGATGCCGCGCGAGAAACAGGAGCATCGTGTCGCGGTTGCCGGCCTGCTCGATCTGCCCGGCCATCCAGCGGCGCACCGGCAACGTGCCCTGCTCATACGCTTCGCGGAGCGTGATCCTTCCTTCCTGGTAGGGTTCGACCCCGGCCCGCCAGGCCTGCGTCCACACCGGCCACATCACGAGTGCCGAGAGAAAGAGCGCGAGCGACGTCACGATCTGGTTCGACGGCAGGTGCTGCGTGCCGAGGCCCTGACGAAGGAGCGACAGCACCACCGACATCCTCACGAAGGAGGTCGTCATGAGGAGCAGGGCCGGCGCGAGGCTCGCCACGCCGAACATCACCGCGGCCGGGATCGCGGCGTCGAGCGACCGGGCTCCGAGCAGCCGGGAGGCGAGGTCGGCCCAGGGCGCCGCGGCGGGGGCTCCGTCGACCGCCGGGGGCGGCGCGGCCGCGGGAGGATCGACTTCGGCCGCAGCGGCGGAGCCGCCGAGTGCGAGCACGCCGGCCACGAGGATCGCGGCGGCGCGGCTCGCGGCCGGGCCGGTTCGCGGGGCGTGAGGGGGATGGGCTCCGCGGCAGGCCGCCACGATGCAGGCCGTGGCCTGTGGGTCGGAGAGTTCGGCGAGCGTCTGGCACCCGTTGGCCGACACGCCGACAAGCAGCGTCTTCGGGCCGAACCGAACGACCCGCACCGCATGCGCGCCGCCGAGCGAGGCCGTGCCGAGCACGTCGAACACGTCGGGGGGCAGGCTCGCCGCCCGCCGCCGTGCGGTCATGCGCAACACGACGAGGGCCACGCCCGCCGCACCGAGAATCGCGAGCGTGCTCATCGAGACCAGCGGCGCCGCGGGCTTGATGGCGGAGGCTGCGTGCGTGGCGTTGGCATCGAGAGCGACCGCCGGTGGAAGCGTGGCGGGCGGCTGCAGTTCGGCGGTGGCGTCGGGGCTCGGCGCGATCGGCGCACTGGCGGGCGTCGCGTCGGCCGCGCGGCATTCGGAAACCGTCGCGTGGATGAAGGCCAGCCCGAGCAGCGCTGCCGCGGCGGCCCGCGCCGGCCGGGACATGGAAAGGTGCGTCGTCATGCTGCCGCCCTGAAAGGCCGGGGCTGCGCCGGCGATGATTCATTGTCGGTGACCCGCGCCGCGTCGATCTGCGACCAGTCGATCCGCGGATGGCGCGGCGGGTTGCCCTGGTGCGCCGCGTACGCCGGCCGTCGGCGGGCGCCGGTGAGCCAGAGGATCGCGGCGAGGAGGCCCGCGATCACGCTGCCCGCGGCGACGAGAATCTCACGCGGCACGGACTGGGAATCGAAGCGCACGTCGCCGGACACGACCTGCGCGACCACCTCCTGGAGCGAGATCGGATGATCGGCGGGAGCGGCAGCGTCGCGGGCCGCCGCCTCAGCGGGAGCCGGGCGCGGTGCGGAGCCGGGCGTGGGAAAACTCGTGACGACGACGCGGCAGCCTTCGGGCCTGGCCGTGGCCGGCAGCATCCGCGCGGCGAGATCGCGAATCCGATCGATCTCGGCTGCATCGGCGGCCGTGGAGGCGGCCGCATCGAGAGCACCGGAGGCGCGAACCGCCTCGAGATAGGCGGCGGGGATGGCGATCGACACGTGGAGCGATGCGAGGACGTCGCCCCGGGCGAGTCGTGGCTTCTCGGGCGCCGCCGCCGGAGGGGCGGCGGGGAGCTCGGCCGGCGCGTTGGCGTCGGCGGGCTTCTGCGGGGGCGGTGAGTCGGTGGCGACGAACTCGGCCGTGACGTCGACCACCACGCCCTTCACGTAGGCGAGCGCCTGCCGCAGTTTCGCGGCGAGGGCGCGCTCGTAGGCCAGCCTGCGGGCAATCGCAGGATCGGTCTCCGCCTCGTCGGCCGCCTCGAGCGGGCCGGCGAATACGCGGCCGTTGCGGAGGTCGGTGACGGCGACGCGTTCGGGCGACAGGCCCGCGATCGAAGCCGCGACGAGCACGCGGATCGCCTGTATGCGGGTGGCGTCGAGCTCGGCGTCGGGCTGCGTGCGGATGCTGACGCTCGCCGTCTTCACGGTGCCTCCGGAGAGGCCGTGCTGCTCCTCGACGTCGTAGAGCACGGCGGCCCGCTCGATGCCCGGCATGGAGCAGAGCACGAGCGAAAGCTCGTCTTGCGTGGCCACGCGGAGCAATTCGGCCTGCACCGCCCTGCTCTGCCATGGGCTGTTGTTGGCGAGCGCCCGTCGCAGGCTGCCGCCAAACTCGCGGGGCAGCGCCTCGGCATCGACGAGCGCCCGCATGTAGGCGCTCTGCCGGCTGCGCGGCACGTACACGCGGCCTCCTTCGGTGCGGTAGTCGGTGAGCTGGGCGCGGTCGAAGGCGGCTTCCATGAGGGCGAGCTCCGACGAGGGCAGCACGCTGCCGGCGAGCAGTTCCGCCTCCTCACGGATGGGCCGGTCGCGCAGCAGCCATGCCGCCCAGCCGAGCGACGCGGCCACCAGCCCCAGCGCGATCACCTGCGCCGGGGAGAGGAGCGGCTGGCGCCCGGAAGTCGGGGAAAAAGAGCGTGCATCCATGCACAGCGGATCCCGGAGGGTGGAAACGGTGGATCGATCGATCGGCTAGGCGGCCTGCCTCCGCAGCCGGCGGTGCGGGAGATGCAAGGTCACGGCCCGACCGCCCTCCGGACAGGCCGATACGGAGAGCGCGCCGCCCACGGCGGCAAGGAGGGGCTCGAGCGCGGCATCGGCTGGAGCGACGGCAGCCATGGGTCCTGAGTCGGCCACCTCGATCTCGATCGCATCGGCATGTTCGATGCTCGTGACCACGATCTCGCGCAGGTGCGGTGCGTCGCTCGACGCGGCCGGCCGGGACGCATTCTCGAAGGCGCGTAGCAAGAGGCCGGCGAGGATGTCGCGGACTGTCGCCGGATCGACCTGGAGCACGTGGCGATCGGCGACGTCGAGCGTGACGTTGCAATCGGCGATGCCGCGCTCCGCGCAGTGGCGGCGAACCTCCTCGAGAATCGCCTCGAGCAGGCCGCGTGGCGGCACCATCGGCAGGATCATGCGGTCGGTGAGATCGGCGTGCGTCATGGGTTTATCGTGTCACGGGGTGGCGACCGAGGGGATGGGAGTGGCCGTGCCGCAGACGTCGTCCATGAGCCAGCGATTGACGTCGCCGAGGACGGCCTTCGAGAGGTCCGCGGAGCGCGGGTAGATCCGGAGGCTGAGCATGGCACCAGCCGCATGAAATGCCCGGAGCATGGTATCGACATGACGGGCCGCGTCGGAGCCGACCGCATGCCGGCAGCAGAGCAGCATCGGCAACCGGCGCACCTCGGCGAGCCGGGCGAACAGGCCTTCGGAGAGCGGAAACGGCCCGCCGAGCGACACCACGCCGGCGAACGCGCCCGGGTGGCGGCAGGCGATCCGGAAGGCCTCGGTGCCCCCGGTTCCCTGCCCCACGAGATAGATCCGGCGCGGATGGATGCTGATCCGCTCGCACACGCGCTCGATCGCATCCCACAGCGGTTCTTCGTTTCCCTGCAGGTCGACGGCGGGCACGACGGCGACGAAGTTTCTCAGGCTGAGCCGTTTCATTGCACGGCACAGATCGAACGGCTGCGACCGCTCCGGCAGCCACACGACCAATGGATAGTCGTAGCCAGGCTCGTAGCCCTGCGGCGTGAACAGCCCACTCGACTCCATCCAGGCGAGCGGCTCCGCGACGAGTGCGGACGGTGAGCGTTCCGTGAGGCGATTGTTCATCGAGCGAGTCTCGCCGGGAATGATCGCGAGGCGCAGCGATTGACGCCACCAGCCTCGCGACCGCCGGGTTTGTAGAGGAACCTCCGCGCCCCGGCAACGCCACGCCGCCGCACGAGTGCGTCATCCCGGCAGGCCTGGCAAGCAGGGCAAGGCGCGGCGTCTGGCGGTGCGCCGGCTCCGAATACGGGTGATTACCGCCTGCCCTGCCGTCCGGCGAGCCCGAAGCCTGCGCGCGTCGCTTACGCCACCAGTCTGTTCATCGCGGCGACGAGATCTTTTACCGCGGCGATGCTCTTGTCGAGGGCGGCACGTTCGGCGGGGAGGAGCTCGAGCTCGATCACCTTCTCGACGCCGCCGCTGCCGAGGATCACCGGCACGCCCACGAAGTAGCCGCCGACGCCGTATTCCTTGTCGCAGTAGGCGGCGCAGGGCACGAGCCGCTTCTTGTCGCGCACCACGGCCTCCACCATCTGGGCCGTGGCCGCGGCCGGGGCGTAGTAGGCGCTGCCCGTCTTCAGGAGGCCCACGATCTCCGCGCCGCCGTTGCGGGCCCGCGTCACGATCGCGTCGAGCTTGTCCTGGGGGATGAGCTGCGTGACGGGGATGCCGCCGACGCTCGTGCAGCTCGGGATCGGCACCATCGTGTCGCCGTGGC
>CAZDTC010000058.1:0-9557 GCA_964508125.1 uncultured Candidatus Kuenenia sp. | reverse complement strand
TCTGGACGAGCTTTTCGACCTCCATGCGGATCTTCCGCAGGTCGATGTCGAGGTTCTTGAGCACGTTGGCCGCGACGCCGCTCCCCTCCTTGATGAGGCCCAGGAGCACGTGTTCCGTGCCGATGTACTCGTGGTTGAACCGCTGGGCCTCCTGGTTGGCCAACTGCATCACTTTGCGGGCCCGGTCGGTGAAACGCTCGTACATGGTGTGATTCCTTCGCAAAAGCCTCGACTGGTCTCGACTGCCCGATCGACGGCGGCCCGTGCCATTCCGGCAGCCGCTGCCCACACTATCGAGCGTGTGCAAACCTTACGCCAAACCCCGCGAGAGATTCTAGGAGCGCGGCAAGGGCATGTCTGCCGACGGTCCGGAACGCCGCGGAAATCGCACCTTCATGGGCATGCCTACGCCGCCCGCTCCGCGGGGGCGGCGGTTGGGATGCCGCCGGCGAGCGGCAGGATCGTGGCGGATTCGGCCGTACCGTCTTCCGCGCCGGCGGCTGCTTCCGCCATGCGGGCAAGCTCTCTGGCGATCGCCGACCGCCAGGCCGCCCCTGCGTCGCTGCGGGAGAGTGTCTCGAACGCCGCGCGGGCCTCGCGCAGGCGGCCAACCCGGCGCAGGAGCGTTGCCAGCAGCAGCTGGGCCTCGCCGTCTGTCGGCCGAACCACGAGCAGCGACCGGAGCTTCGTCTCCGCAGCCAGCCAGTCGCGGGCCAGGTAGGCGTCGCGGGCGGCGGTGAACAGGGCGTCGGCCGCTGCATCCGGGCCGGTTTGGAGCGGCGCCGGAAACGTGGTCACCGCCGACACCGTGGCGATCAGCCACACGACGGCCACCCCCGCCCAGAGCCCGATCACGATCGGCAGTTCCAGAAACTCCGTCCAGACCCAGGTCGCGATGATCGCCATGTCGAGCGCGACGGCGAACGCGAGGGCGAGCACGAGCCCGGCCGCGCTGCCGCGCAGCCAGACCCAGGGCAGCCCGGGCCAGACGAGCGTGAGGGGGCGAAGGACGCGCATGCGAGGGGCTCACCCGGACAGGTCGGAGGGGCGGGGAGTGTAGAAACGGCGGCGGTTTTTTCCAAGGCATTTCCCGCCGCGGGCAGGCTACAACAGAAGGATGGATGGAAGCATGGAAAACATGGCTGAAACCGGCGGCGGCGAGCATGGTGGCGAGGCTGGGGCCTGGCGGCTGCTCGACGCGGCTGCCAACCGTGCCGGCGAGGCCCTGCGGGTGCTCGAGGACGTGGCCCGGTTCATCCTCGACGACGGCCACCTCACCGCCGTCGCGAAGGCGATCCGACACGATCTCGCAGCTGTGCTGGCCGGCCCCGACTTCGCCTTGCGATCGGTCTGCCGCGACACGCCCGGCGACGTGGGCACGGAGGTGGTTGCCGAGGCGGCGCTCCCGCGGCGCGGCGCCGGCGATCTCGTTGCAGCCAACGCGGCCCGCGCCGCGCAGGCGCTCCGCAGCCTTCAGGAAGTGGCGCTCGTGGTCGCGCCGGCGGCCGCCATCCGATTCGAGCGGCTGCGATACCGGCTCTACGCGCTCGAACGCGCCCTGGCCGGCACGGCCCGGGCGGTCGAGCGGCTCGCGGGCGTGAGCCTGTGTGTACTCGTCGATGGCCGGCCCGACGAGGCCGCGTTCGAGCGGCTCGTCGCGGGGTTCCTCGAGGCGGGCGTGCGCATGATCCAACTGCGCGACAAGCGTCTCTCGATGCCCGAACTGCTCGATCGGGGGCGCAGGGCGGTGGCCCTGGCGCACCGGCGCGCTGCAGGCGAGGTGCTCATTGTGATCAACGATCGGGCCGACGTGGCGGCGGCGGTCAATGCCGCCGGCGTGCACGTCGGCGCCGAGGATCTCCCGATCGTATCCGCCAGGCGCGTTGTGGGGCCCGGCGCCCTCGTGGGTCGCACGGCGCACTCGCTCGCCGACGCCCACACGGCGGTCGTGGACGGTGCCGATTATCTCGGCGTGGGACCCTGCTTCCCCTCGCCCACGAAATCTTTCGTGTCGTTCGCGCCGACCGAGTTTCTCTCCGGTGTCGTCCGCGAGATCGCCCTCCCGGCATTCGCGATCGGTGGCGTCACGCTCGAGCGGCTCGACGAACTCCTGGACCTTGGTGTCCGCCGGGTGGCGGTCGCGTCGGCGATCACGGAGGCGGCCGACCCCGCCGCGGCTGCAGCCGCGTTCAACGAACGGCTGGCGCAGATTCCGCAGGCAGCTCCTTGAGCGCCTCGACGACCGCTCGCGCGATATCGGCCTCGTCGCGCGAGCGGTAGCCCGTCCACACGGCCCGCACGGTGGCGTCGGGGCCGACAAGATACGTGGTGGGGTAGGCGCCGAAGCCGAACGACTCGGCGAGGATCACCCGCGCCATGCCGTCTGGATCGGCCCACGGGTCGATCTCGAGCCGCTGGGCGGCGAGAAACTCGACGGTGGTGGCGGTGATCTCGGCGAGGTCGTCGCGCCCGCTGCCGCCGCACGACACGGCCACGAGTTGGAAGCGTGGTTCGTCGGCGAGCCGCACGGCGAGCCGGACCATGCCGGGCAGCTCGCGGCGGCAGGGGGGGCACCACGTGCCCCACAGGTTCAAGAGCGTGACCTTGCCGGTGAATGTCGGCGCGGGGCGGTCTGGCTCGACGATCGAGACGAGCGGCAGGTTGCCCACGACGCGGCCAACGGCAGGGTGCGCGGGCGGCCCACCGCATCCGGCGAGCGTTATGATCGTGACCGCACGGAGGACAGGCTTCAGCCTGTCATGCTGCTGTATCGTCAGCCTGTCACGAAACACCCTGAACATTTCTCGTTACCTCCACGATCAAAAGTGTACGAAGTCGAGCTGAAGTTTCGCCTGATCGACCCGACCGCGGTCGAGGGCAGGCTGACCGCCCTCGGGGCACGGTTCAGCGAGCCGATCGCCCAGGTCGACCGCTACTTCGCCCATCCGGCCCGTGATTTCGCCACGACCGACGAGGCCCTCCGGCTGCGGAGCGTCGGAGACGACGTGGCAATCACCTGGAAGGGGCCGCGGCTCGCCGGGGGCACCAAGACCCGCCGCGAGATCGAACTGCCGCTTGGATCGATCGCCGCAGGCGGGCCGGGCGGGCGGCCCGTCACGCTCGACCGCTGGACCGAACTCCTCGAGGCGCTCAGCTTTCGCCGCGTGCTCGAAGTGGCGAAGCGGCGCCGCCCCGGGCGCGTCGCATGGGATGGCGACGATATCGAGCTTGCACTCGACGCCGTCATCGGCCTCGGTGACTTTCTCGAACTGGAACTCCTCGCCACACCGGAGCAGGTGCCTGCCGCACAGGCCCACCTCGAATCACT
This sequence comes from uncultured Candidatus Kuenenia sp., assembly GCA_964508125.1. Taxonomy (GTDB): domain Bacteria; phylum Planctomycetota; class Planctomycetia; order Pirellulales; family UBA1268; genus RGVT01. The sequence goes on along the minus strand of CAZDTC010000058.1, from coordinate 6,229 downwards.
CGCTCGCGCGATTGGCTGCGGCGCTCCCGAGCCCCGCAGCTATCTCGAACTGCTGCTGGAACGGCTGTAGGACAGGCTGAAGCCTGTCCTACAGCGGGCGGAAGCGGATGCAGACGGGCATCGGCACGTCGATCGATGTGCCCGTGAATGTGAGCCGGCCGGTCGCCTGGTCGATCGCAAACACGGTGACGGTGTTCGAATCCATGCCGGCGGCGAGAACGAAACTTCCCGTCGGGTCGAGCACGAAGTTCCGCGGCGTCTCGCCGCGGATCGGCTCCGTGCCGAGGAACGTGAGTTTTCCGGTCGGCTCGTCGATGGAAAACATCGCGATCGAGTGGAGGCCGCGGTTCGATACATAGAGAAATTTGCCGTTCGGGTGGGCCACGATCTCGGCTGTCGAGATGCCCTTGTGGTCGATGACATCGGCCGGCAGCGTCGAGAGCGTTTGGAATTCCGTGAGTGTGCCGGCGGCCGCGTCAAACGCGAAGCCGGTGACGGTGAGGTCGAGCTCGTTGCATGCGTAGCCGAAGCGGCCATTGGGATGAAACGCGAAATGCCGTGGGCCGGCGCCGGGCTTCGCGGCGGCGAACGAATGCGTCGCGAGCGTGGCCTTGCCGACGTCGAGGGCGTGGACGAGCACTTTATCGATGCCCAGGTCGCACGCGATCGCGAACCGGCCGTCGGCGGATGGATAGATCGAGTGGGCATGCGCCTTCTCCTGCCGCTTCTCGTCGACGCTCTTTCCTTCGTGCTGGATGAAGCCGCCGGGAGAGCCCGCGGCCGCCCGCCGCAGGCCGCCGTCGGCGTCGAGGCCGAGGCAGATCACGCTGCCGCCGCCGTAGTTGGCTGCGAGGACGGCCTTGCCGGTGCGATCCACCGACACGTGGCAGGGCCCCGCGCCTCCCGACGGCTGCTCATTCTTCTTCGTGAGCATGCCCGTGCGGTCGTCGATCGAGAACGACAGAACCCCGCCGACGGGTTTTCCGTCGTGATCGGCGACCTCGCTCACCGCGTAGACCAGTGGGAGCGACGGGTGCATGGCGAGAAACCCAGGGTTCTTCGCCTGCGCTGCGAGCACCGGCGGCGTCAGTGTGCCGGAAGAGTCGTCGAAGCGAGATACGTAGATCCCTTCCGAGCCCGCCGTGCCGCGGGTGAATGTGCCGAACCACACGAGCCGCTCCGCAGCCTGCACGTCGACGGCCTGGCAAACGGCGAGGCACGCCAGCACGAGGCACGCGTATCGATCACGAAGATTCATCATGGACGGCTCCTCAAAAACAGTTCATGCTCCGCCGGTGACCGCGATCTTCGCGGCCGGGCCGAATCAGATAGTGAACGTATCCGATGACCACGCCGCTGCACGACCCTGCCGTCCTGCCGTCCGCCGCAGCCCGGCGCGAGGCCCGCAACACCCTCTGGCTCGAGGTCTACCAGGTGATCGCACGTGTCGGGTGGATCTTCAAGACCGAGACGATCATCATGCCCGCCGTGCTCGACGCCGTGGTCGATTCGGGAGCGCTCCGCGGCCTGTTGCCCGTGCTCAACCGTGGCGGCCAGAGCGTGCCTCCGCTGTTTGCCGCCGGCTCGCTCGCCCGGATGCCGCGCAAGCAGTGGGCCCTGCTGCGCACGAGCCTGGCGATGGCGGCATGGTTTGGCATCCTGGCCCTCGCGTGGCAACCGCTCGCCGCGCGGCGGCCGGATCTCCTCGCCGTGCTCTTCCTCGTGCTCTATGCGCTCTTTTCGGCGTCGAACGGATTGAATCAGCTCGTGGTGGCGTCGCTCCAAGGCAAACTCGTCTCGCCAGGGCATCGCGGCCGGGCGATGGTCGTGAGCGTGGCGGTCGGAAGCGTGCTCGCGATCCTCGCCGCCGTGTGTCTCCTCGGCCCCTGGCTCGAGCAGCCCGATGGGTTTCCCAAGATCTTCGCCGCCACGGCGGGCTTCTTCGCCCTCGCGTCGATCGTGCCGCTGTTTCTCGATGAACCCGCCGATCAACCGGAGATCGTCAGGGGGTCTACCGATGCGATGGCGGGCCAGCGGTTGTTCAGCGGCTGGGCCAGAGCGCTCGAGTCCGATCCGGCGCTCGTGCGGCTGTGCCTCGTCGCAGCCTGCTTCTCCGCCGTGCTGATGCTGTTCCCGCACTACCAGGCGTTTGCCCGCGATCGACTCGGCAGTCGGATCGGCAGCCTGCTCACGTGGGTCGTCGTGCAGAACGCCGCCACCGGAATCGTGAGCCTCGTCGCCGGGCCCGTGTCCGACCGGCGCGGCACGCGGGTCGTACTCCTCTGGCTCGTGGCCCTGTCCGCCACGACGCCGCTCGTCGTGACGCTGCTTTCGCTCCTGCCACGCGCCGTCGCCGTGGACTGGTTTTGGATCGTCTACGCGCCGTTGGGGCTCAACCCGATCTCGCTCAAGCTGTTCACCAACTACGCGCTTGAACTTGCCCCGCGGTCCGCCGACCATCCGCGGTATGTGAGCATCGTAGGGGGCGCGCTTGCGGCGCCATTCGTGCTCTCGCCGCTGATCGGCCTGGCGGTGGATGCCGTGGGCTTCCGGCCCGTGTTCGTGGCGGGGTCCGCCGTGATCGCCGCCGGCGCCGCCCTGGCGATCGCCCTTCCCGAGCCTCGACGGCGGTAGAAAGCCGATTGCAGGGGCCGGTGTCGCGGGCGTATGCTGTGCCCTTCGCGGTGCGTGCCGCATTCACAAGACAATCTCCGGGAGACCAGAGTCATGAAGTCGTTCCGTCTGGCTGGTGTGTGCGTCGCGGTGCTGTGCTCGGCCATGGTCGTGTCGGCCGCCGTCAAGGAGCCGAAGGACGCCAAGTGCCCGGTCTCGGGCAAAGGCTGCAACCCCGAGAAGAGCGTGGCCTTCGACGGCGGCAGCGTCTACTTCTGCTGCGGCAACTGCCAGAAGGCCTTCGAGAGCGACTCGGCCAAGTTCTCCGCCAAGGCCCACCAGCAGATGGTGAGCACCGGCCAACTCGTGCAGAAGGGCTGCCCGTTCAGTGGCAACGCCGTGAAGCCGGGTGTCGAACTTGCGATCGGCGATACCCAGGTCGGCTTCTGCTGCCCGGGCTGCAAGGGCAAGGTCGAGAAGGCCTCGCCCGACGAGCAGGTGAACATGGTGTTCGGAAACATCGCGAAGGGCTTCGCCCCAGCGAAGTAAGTGCGACCCGTAGAACAGGCCTCAGCCTGTCATGCCCTTGCCTATCAGTGCGCGCCGGCTCCCGGGACACGGGGAGCCCGAAGCCTCCTGTTGCGATCAAACACTCCCTTTCGCATCGTAAAAATGGCCTAGGGCAGGGCACGTGAACTTGAAATACTCCGCCCGGGTCGCCAGGGCCCAGCGGAGTGTTTTCATGCGCGTGTTCCTTTCGGCAGGCGAGCCTTCGGGCGACCACCATGCGGCGCTGCTCGTGCGCGCGCTGAAGGCACGGCGGCCCGATGTCGAGTGTGTCGGGCTCGGGGGGCCGTGCATGGCGGCGGAGGGCTGCATGCTCGTGGCCGACCTCACGCAGTTGGCCGTGATGTGGTTTCTGCGCGTGATCCTCAACATCCACAGGTTCGTCGATCTCGCGCGGCGGGCGGAGCGGAGCTTTCTCGACGCGCGGCCCGACGTGTGCGTGCTCGTCGATTTTCCGGGGTTCCACTGGTGGCTTGCCTGGCGGGCCAAGCGGCACGGCATCCCGGTGGTCTTCTACTGCCCGCCACAGATCTGGGCCTGGGCGAGTTGGCGGATTGGGAAGATGCGACGTCTCGTCGACCACGTGCTCTCCGCGCTGCCCTTCGAGCACGAGTGGTTCTCCGCCCAGGGGATGCAGAGCACGTACGTGGGCCACCCGTTCTTCGACGAACTCTCGCTCTCGGCGGCTCGGCGGCGCGATGAGGCAGCACCGCTCGTGTTGCTCCTGCCGGGGTCGCGCGGGCAGGAGATCGAGGCAAACCTGGCCCCGATCCTGCGGGCCGCCGCGCTCGTGAGGGCTCGCGTGCCTGCGGCGCGCTTCGCCGTGGGCGCCCTCCACGAGCGGTATGCGGCGCGCGTCCGCGAAATGCTCGCGGCCCAGCAAGCGATTCTCGGCGGCCTTGACGTGGAGATCGTGGCCGGTCGGACGCGGGCCTTGATCGAGAAGGCGACCTGTGCGATCGCCGTGAGTGGATCGGTGTCGCTCGAACTTCTCGCCTCGCGGGTGCCCACCGTGATCGTCTATCGGATCAGCGGCCTGGCATATGTGGTGCAGAGCTGGTTTCGCCGGGCGAGGTTCATCACGCTCGTCAACCTGCTCGCCTGCCGTGATCCTGTTCGGGCCGCGCGGGGTACGTGGTGGGCGCCGCGCGACGTGGAGCCGGCGGATCCCGAGGCGGTGTACCCGGAGTTTCTCGCCGTGCAGGATCCGGCGAAGCGTGCGGCAGCCCACGTGATCGAGTGGCTCACGGATCCGGCGGCCCTCGGCCGGACGCGCGCCCGGATCGAGGCGGTGGCAACGCGGGTGGCGACGGGCGGATCGGCGGCTCGGGCTGCCGCCGCGGTGCTGGCGATCGCGTCAGACGGCCATGCGACCACTGCCCCGCTCGTATCGGCCGCCCGGGCGGCATAATGAGCGGATGTTTCTTGCCGAGCCGCAGCCCACCGCCGCCGACCTCGAGTTTTCACTTCTTCGCGTGCCAGTGCGCGTAAGCGCGTGGTTCTGGGTTGCCGCTGCCCTGCTCGGCTGGAACGTGTGCCAGGCCCTGGCAGGCCGCGACCAGCGCGAACTCCTCCGGCTGCTCGTGGCCTGGGTGGGCGTGGTGTTCGTGTCGCTGCTCGTGCATGAATTCGGCCACGCGCTCGCCTACCGCCGGTTTGGCCAGGCGGCCAACGTCGTGCTCTACCACTTTGGCGGCCTTGCGATCCCAAGCCCCTGGGGGCGGCGGCACCTGCGGCCGATCCAGCGGCTGCTCGTGTCGGCGGCCGGGCCGTTTGCCCAGTTGGCTCTCGCGGCCCTCATCGTCGTCGGCCTCAAGGCCGCCGGCTTCCGCGTGCCCTTTCCCTTCGAGTCCCTGCTGGAGCCGCTCGGGCTCACAGCCGGGCAGCCACTTCCTTCGCAGCTCACCGCCGCAGTCGTGTGGTTTCTGCTGCAGGTCAATATTTTCTGGCCGCTCATCAACCTGATCCCTGTGCCGCCGCTCGACGGCGGGCAGATCGCCCGCGAAGCACTCACGCTCGTCGGCGTCGACAACGCCCCGCGAGTCGCCGGCCTGCTCGGGGCGGTCACGGGAGGGCTCGTGGCCTTCTGGGCCTATTCCCGGGGTGAGCCCTTCCTCGGCATCATGTTCGCGATGCTCGCCGTCTCCTGCTGGCAGAACCTGCCGGGGAACACGCCGTGGCGCCGGTGGAACTGACCGCCTCCCGACGGTCGATCGTGGTGCTCGGCGCGAGCAACGTGTCGCGCGGCCTTGCGCGGCTCGTAAGCACCGTGCGAGTGAGGACCGGAGCCCCCGGTGAACTGTTCGTGGCCGCAGGCCACGGCCGAGCATATGGCGTGTCGAGCCGCGTGGGCCTGCGCCGGCTGCCATCGATCCTCGGAAGCGGCCTGTGGCGGGCGCTCGTCCGCGAGCGGGCCGCCCAGCCCCTCGGTCTCCTCACCGACGTCGGCAACGAACTGCTCTACGGCCTCGGCGTGGCGGCGGTGGCGGGCGGCGTGCGCGAGGCGGCCCGGCGGCTCGCCGACCGTGGCGCGACGCTCGCAATCACGGGCCTGCCGCTCGCGAGCATCGCGCTGGTGGGCCGCGTGCGCTATCGCCTCCTGCGCATGCTCTACGTGCCCGGCTGCCTCCTCTCGCTCGCCGAGATCCACGACGCAACACGCTGGCTCGACGACGAACTGCGGGCGATCGCGGCCGACACGGGCGCGACGTTTCTCGAGCAGCCGGCCGACTGGTATGGCCTCGACGCGCTCCACGTGAAGCGATCGCGGCTCGACGACCTCTGGGCTAACGTCGGTGACGCGTGGGGCCTCCCGCGAGTGTCCAGCCGACCGCGGGCATCGCTCACCGAGTGGGCCGCCCTCGGCTCACGGGCCGCCGAGGTGCGGTCGGTCGGTCGCGTCATGCGATTCACGCGGCAGCCGGTGATCGAGCGGCATGGGCTGCGCGTCTGGATGTATTGAGCGCGCGCCGGCTTCAGGCTCCCCATATCCCATCGCCGGACGTTCGCCTTCGCCCTCCAGGCTCCGGCTCACTCGACTCCGGCTGCG
>CAZDTC010000057.1:0-9966 GCA_964508125.1 uncultured Candidatus Kuenenia sp. | reverse complement strand
ACTACCGCCGGGCCTGCTTCCGGGCGGGGATCGACTACGTGCCGCTCGACACGGGGATGCAGTTCGACAAGGCCCTCATGGGCTATCTCGTGAGCCGCCGGAACAGGTTGTAGCCGCCATGGGCCTCTCGTTCCTGACGCCGATGCTGCTCGCGGGAACGGCGCTCGTCGCCGTGCCGGTGGTGCTGCATCTCATCATGCGACGGAAGCCTGTGAAGCACTCCTTCCCGGCGCTGCGGTTCCTGCGGGAGCGGGCGGTGGCGAACCGGCGGCGGCTGCGGCTTAACCACCTGCTGCTCCTGCTCTTGCGGATGGCGGCGGTGGCGCTCCTGGCGCTCGCGCTCGCGCGGCCGACGCTCCGCGGGGCCGGCTGGCTCGCCGATAGCGAAGGGCCCGTGGCGGCCGTGTTCGTGTTCGACACGGCGCCGCGAATGTTGCTCCGTGAGGGGAATCGCACGCGGCTCGCTCAGGCCGCCGAAATGGCCAAGGTGCTGTTCGCCAAACTGCCACCGACGAGCACGGTGGCGGTGCTCGACACGTCCGGAGGCGCCGCGACCTTCTCCCCGACCGTCGCCGCCGCGGTGGCCCGCGTCGAGCGGCTCGCCGCGGCCACGCCCGGCACGACGCTCGCGGGAGCGATGGCCGAGGGGCTGCGGCTGCTCGAGTCGGCGCCGCTGGCCCGCCGCGAGATGTACGTGTTCACCGACTGCTCGCGGGGGGCGTGGGCGGGCGCAGCGCCGCTCGATCTGGCGGCCTCGCATCCCGACGTGAGCGTGCTGTATGTCGACGTCGGGGCCCGGGCGAGCCGCAACTTCGCCATCGACTTGGTGGAGCTTGCCAGCGACGTGATCGCGGCGGGAGCCCCGGCGCTCGTCACGGTGTCCACCAGCCGGACAGGCCCCGATGCCAATCGGGCCGTCGCCGTCGAATTCCTCGGGCCCCAGGGCACGTACGTGCGCCGGGCCATCAAGCCCGTGGTGTGGAAGGAGGGGGCGGCGGCACAGGTGTCGTTCGATGTGTCCGGGCTCGAGCCTGGAGTGCGGCAGGGCCGCGTCGTGATCGACGGATCCGACGACCTCGAGGCCGACGACGTGCGCTCGTTCACGGTCGAAGTCGGCCAGCCCGCCCGCGTGCTCGTGGCCGCACCCGCGCCCGCCGATCGCACCGGCTGGTTCATGGTGCAGGCGCTCGCGCCGGCGGCTCTCAAGAAGGCGGGCAAGACTCGATTCGACGTCGCGCTTGTCGATGTCGCCGATCTGGCGGCGACTGCGTGGGATGGCGTGGCCGGGATCGTGCTGGTCGATCCGCCTCCCCTGCCGGCCCGCACCTGGGAACTGCTCGGCCAGTGGGTGGCCGGAGGGCGTGGGCTCGTCGTCTGGCTCGGGCCGCAAGCCGGCGATGCGACGAGGTTCAACTCCGAGGCGTCGCGCCGCGTGCTCGGCGGCGGCATCGTGCGCGTGTGGCGCAGCCCGGACGGCGGCAACTTTCTCGCCCCCGCCGCCCTCGAGCATCCGGCGCTCGCTGCATTTCGCCGCGTCGGCGATGCCGTGCCCTGGCAGGATTTTCCGGTGGAACGCCACTGGGAATTCGGGCCCGGCGCTGCCGACGGCACGGGAGATGGCGGAGCCGTGCCGATCGCCGCCTATCGCAACGGGCTGCCGGCGATCCTCGAGCACCGCCTTGGGACGGGCACGGTGCTCACGATCACGACGCCGGTCTCCCAACCGGCGACCGATCCCGACGCCTGGAACACGCTGGCGACGGGCTTCGAACCGTGGCCCTTCATCATGCTCGCCAACGAGTCGCTCCGGCACGTCGTCGACACGGCCGACGACCGCAACATCGTGGCAGGAAGGCCGGCCGTGCTACACGTCGACCGCCGCGACGTGCCGGCGGCGTTCGTGCGGTCGCCGGCGGGCGACGACTTTCCCGCGGCCATCGATCAGGCCCGGGGCACGATCACGGTCACCGCCACGCAGGTGCCTGGCAACTATGTCGTCCGGGCCGGGGGCGAGGCGGCCGGGTTCATCAAGGGCTTCAGCGCCAACCTCGACGCGGCGGCCACCGACACGGCGCGGCTCGACGACGGACTTCTGCGGGCCGTGCTTGGCCCCGCAGCGCGCGTCGCTCACACGGAGCAGGAACTGGTGCGAGACGTGAACCTCGAGCGGGTCGGCGCGGAGCTCTCGGGTTGGTTGCTGCTCCTCGCGGCCGCCGTGATCGCAGCCGACTGGGTGGTCGCCAACCGGTTCTATGCCCCGCGCGGTGAACCGGCTCCGGGCGCTGCAGCGGCGACCGGTTTCTCCGGGCCGCCGCCCTTGGCGACTGCGGCGGAGGCGGGAGGATGATCGCAGCCGCGGGCTTGCTGCACGATGTGTCCGTGGCCTTCGATCCGGTTGGCTCGTGGGCCACGCTGGCTGTCGTGACGGCGGCCCTCGCGGCCGTACTCTTCGCCGTGGGGCCCGACCGGTCGCGAGTCACGCCCGGTCGCAGGCTCGCGCTCGTGTTCGTGCGGCTCGCGGCGTTCGTCGCGCTCGTCGCCTGCATGACGCGGCCGACGATCGTGGCCACCAAGAAGGCGCGGCAGCCGGGCACGGTGCTCGTCGTCGTCGATGATTCAGAGAGCATGACCGTGGCCGACGGGCTCAACGGGCAGACCCGCTGGGAGGAACTCGTGGCGGCGCTCGCCGCGGCCCGGCCCGCCGCCCGGGCGCTCGTCGCCGAGACGAGCCTCGACGTGGCGCTGTGGCGGTTTGGCCGTGAGGCGCAGGCGGTGCCGCCCGTCGGCGACGATCCGTTCCCGCTGGCGGCGTGGGAGCCGGGCCCGGGCGCGGGGGAGACGGCGATCGGGGCGGCGCTCGACGACTGCGTGCGGGCCACTGCGGGAAAGAGCATCGCCGGGGTGATCGTGATGAGCGACGGCGCCCAGCATGCCTATCCGCCGCGCGACCAGCCGCCGCAGGCGGTGGCCCGGCGGCTCGGCGATGCCGGCATTCCGATGTGGAGCGTGACGTTTGGCCAGCAGCGCGGGGCGGGGCAGGGCCGCGATGCGGCGGTCTCGAACCTGGCGGTCAGCGAGACGGTGTATCTCGACAACTCGGTCGAGGTGGCGGGGCGGGTCAGGCTCGAGGGGATGGCTGACCGCGACGTCGTCGTGAAGCTGATGGTGGAGGGGGTAGGGGGTCGGATGGAGGAGGCCGCGCGGGCCACGGTGCGGGGGAGGCAGGAGAGCGTGGAGGAGCCCGTGCGGCTCGCCTGGACCCCTCGGGCGCTCGGCGAGCGGAAGGTGGCGATTGTCATCGAGCCCCAGGAGGGGGAGACCGTGACCACGAACAATGAGCTGTCGACGTTCGTGGAGGTGGTGGACGGCGGCCTGCGCGTGCTCTATCTCGAGGGGGCGCTGCGGGTCGAGCAGCGGTTCCTACGGCGCGTGCTCGCGGCGAGCCCCGACATGCAGGTCGACTTCCAGTGGATCGATTCCGCGCGTCGAGACCGCTGGCCGGTCGACCTCGGCCGCACGCTCGATACCGACTACGACGTGTTCCTCATCGGCGACCTCGATGCGGTGGCGTTGCGGCCACAGGATCTCGAGAAGATGCTCGCGAAGGTGCGGGCCGGAGCCGGCATCGGTCTCTTGGGTGGGTTTCATGCGTTCGAGGCGGGCGGCTGGGCGTCGTCGGCGCTCGGGCCGGCGATGCCGTTCGTGGCCGACCGCCTTGCCCGCCAGCCCTTCGACGAGCCGGTGCGGCCGTCGCTCCACCTCGAGGGTCCACTGCAACTCGTTCCCGACACGCGGTTCGGTGGCGTATCGATCCTGCGGCTCGGCCAGACCGACGAGGAGACGCGGGCCGCCTGGCAGCGGATGCCGGCGCTCGAGGGAGCGAACGATCTCGGGCGACTGGTGCCGGAAGCGAAGCGGCTGGCGAGCACGGCCGACGGCCGGCCGCTCCTGGTCGCGCGAGAATATGGCACGGGCCGGGTCGCGGCATTCGCCGCCGACTCCACCTGGCGGTGGGCAATGCAGGGGGCAGGCGAGCAGCATCGGCGGTTTTGGCGGCAGTTTGTCCTCTGGCTGGCCCGGCAGGACGGCACCGAGGCCGACTCGCTGTGGGTGCGGCTGGGGCAGCGGCGGATCGCGCCGGGGATGACGATCGGATGCGACGCAGGGGTGACACAGCCCGATGGCTCGGCCGCGGGCGACGCGGAACTGGATGCGATCGCGTTGTCGCCCGCAGGCCAACCACGGCCGGTGAGGCTGCCGCGGCGGGGCGAAGCGTTTTCCGGCGCCCTCTCAGGATTCACGGAACCGGGCGACTGGAAACTGGTGGTGAAAGCCACGCGGCCGGGCCGCGAGCCCCTGCAGCGCTCGACGCGTTTTACGGTCGTGCGTCAGGACCTGGAGCTGGCGAACCCGCGAGCCAACCCGCTGCTCATGCGGCAACTCGCGGAGTCGACACCCGGCGGAACCCGGGCGCCCGAGGAACTCGCGGACGTCTTTGACGAGATCCGCAACCAGCCGGCGGCATTTGAGACACTCGAGCAGTGGTCCGCCAGCCCGTGGGATACGTGGCCCGCGCTTCTGTTGTTGGTCGGGCTGTTGATCCTCGAGTGGATCCTGCGCAAGAAATTCGGCCTGGTGTGACGCGGTTTTTCCGCCTTTCGACGTCGGCCCAGCCTTGCTACCTTCCCCATCCGCGCCCACGACGGTGCGCGGTGGCAGGGAGGACCGGCGTGCACAAGCGGCGGCCGATTCGTGACAAACTGCTTCTCGGCGGCCTGCTCGTGGGGATCATGGTGGCCACCCTCTCGGCGAGCAGTTTTCTCGGCATCTATTCCTACCGCCGGCTCGTCCGTTCGCTGAGTTGCCGAGCGGCAGAGCTCCCCCGGGCGAGCGCGCTCGGCGCCTGCGTGAGCGACCTGCGGCTGGCCCATGCACGGGCGCTCTCGGGCGATCCCGGAATGTTCGATGGTGCGAAGGCGGTGGGTGCGTCGCTCGGCTTGCCTCGAACTGCGATCGCCGTGCGCCCCGAGCCGCCGTTCGGCGACTGGTTCACCGATCAGATCGAGCGCACCTGGTGGGCGCTCGAGCGCTATTGCGATGAGTTGGCCGCAGGTGAACTCGACGACATGCCGTTTGGCGATCGCACGCGCGAGCGCGAGACGGCCCGGGCGATCACCTCGTGTCTGGAGACGATCCGGTCGATCACGGGTGGCGAGCACGGCCGCCTGCTTCCTTGGAGCGAGGAATCGGTGCCGGACCAGCGGCGGAAACTGCTTGCCGTGGAGCCGCATCTCGATCGGCTTGCCAGTCTCTCCGCGGAACTACCGACGTTTCTCCAGGAGCGGCTGCACGATCTTTCGCACGAGGTTCGTGTGGGTTACCGCACGCTGATCATCACCACCTGGGCAGCGGCGCTCGCGGCGGCCGCCCTGCTCGCCGCACTTGGCGTGCTCACCTACCGTTGGGTGTTTCGGCCGCTCCGGCTGCTCGGCCACGGTTCGCGGCGGGTGGCGGCCGGCGACTTCGACTTCCGAATCAAGCTCGACACCCGCGATGAGATGGCTGAATTGGCCGGTGCCCTCAACGGCATGACTCAGCGGTTCCAGGAAATTCGCGACGATCTCGATCGGCAGGTGCAGCTGCGCACGCGCGAGGTGGTGCGCAACGAGCAGTTGGCGAGCGTCGGTTTTCTCGCTGCGGGCGTGGCCCACGAGATCAACAATCCGCTGGCCTCGATCGCGATGTGCGCGGAGTCGCTCGAGAGCCGTCTGGAGACGCCGCCGGCGGGCGAGGCCGACATGCAGGTGGCGCGGCGCTATCTCGAGTTGATCCAGCAGGAGGCGTTCCGCTGCAAGGAGATCACGGAGAAGCTGCTCGATTTTGCCCGACTTGGCGAGGTGCGGCGGCAGCCGACGGCGATCCTGGCGCTCGTCACCGACGTAGCCGACATGCTCGGGCACGTCGGCCGATTTGCCGGACGGAGGATCGAGATCGCCACCGGGGCCGACGTGCTCGTCACCGTGAATCCGCAGGAGATCAAACAGGTGGTGCTGAACCTGCTCGTCAACGCCCTCGACTCGATCGAGGACACGGGCCGCGTGCAGGTGGCCGTGCGGCGCGACGGCGCGACCGCCGTGCTCACGTTCACCGACGATGGCTGCGGCATGACCGACGAGGTGCTCGAGCACCTGTTCGAGCCGTTCTTTACGCGGCGCAAAACGGGGCAGGGCACGGGGCTCGGCTTGTCGATCGTGAACCGGATCGTTGCAGACCACGGCGGCCGGATCGAGGCCGTGAGCGAGGGCCCGGGCAAAGGTTCCACATTCCGCGTCACGTTGCCCGTCGCCGAGATCGGCGCCTCGCAGCCCAAGCCTCATCCATTCAGAAGAGAGGTGGATCATTCCAGCCAGCAAGCAGCCTAGGCCAATGCGGATTCTGTACGCCGACGACGAGGCCTCGCTCCAGGAACTGATGCGGATCGAACTTCCTCGGCTGGGGCACGAGCCCACCGTCTGCCCCGATGGCCGGACGGCGCTCGCCGCGCTCGATCGCACCTCATTCGACTGCGTGATCGTGGATCTCGACATGCCGGGCGTGAGCGGCCTCGACGTGATCGCCCGGGTTCGGGAGACCTCGCCCGACACCGAGGCCGTGATCATCACGGGCAAGTCGTCGCTCGAGAGTGCGATCGCGGCAGTCCGTCAGGGCGTGTTCGACTACCTCACGAAGCCGTGCAAGCTCGCCGATATCCAGGCGGTGCTCGAGCGGGTGCGCAAGAAGCGCGAGCTCACCGCACGCCTGAAGGCGCTCGAGGGCAGAGTGCGCCGGGCAGAAGGTGCGACGCAACTCGTGGGTGCCTCACCAGGGCTCGACGCCGTGAAGCGGCTCGTGGCCCGTGTGGCGGCGAGCGACTCGGCCGTGCTGATCCGGGGTGAAACCGGCACTGGCAAGGAACTTGTGGCGCGGGCGATCCACGAGGGCAGCCCGCGGTCGAAGGGGCCGCTTGTGGCGGTCAACTGCGGCGCCCTGCCGGAGCACCTCGTGGAGAGTGAACTGTTCGGTCACCGCAAGGGAGCCTTTACCGGTGCAGACGAGCACCGGGCCGGACTGTTCGAGGTGGCTGACGGCGGCACGCTATTTCTCGACGAGGTCGGCGAACTGCCGAAGTCGCTCCAGCCGCGGCTGCTGCGGGCGCTCGAGAGCGGCGAGATCCGCCGGGTGGGCGACAGCCATCCGATTACGGTCGACGTGCGCGTGGTCTGCGCCACGCATCGGGCGCTCGAGGAGATGGTGGCGGCCGGAGAGTTTCGCGAAGACCTGCTGTTTCGGATCAACACGTTCGAAGTGGCGATCCCGCCCCTGCGCGAGCGGCTCGACGACATCGCCGCGCTCGTGCGGCACTTCGTGCGCAACGCACGGCCGCAGACGCCGCCCGAGGCCGACGTGGCTGAGCCTGCCGTGTTTGCAGCCCTCGCCGCGCATCACTGGCCCGGCAACATCCGTGAGTTGGCCAACGTGGTCGAGCACGCGCTCGTGCTCTGCGATGCCCTGCCGCTGTCGGTCGACCACCTGCCGGCCCGCCTGGGTGCAGCACGACCTCGGGTGGCCGAGTCGGCGGCCGCTTCACGACCGCCGATGGCGGGTGTGCCGACGCCGGCGTTGCCCACGAAGCCCGTGAGCCTGCGCGAACTCGAGACGCAAGCCATCCTCGAGGGTCTCGAGCGCAATCGCGGCAACAAGGCTCGCACCGCTGAAGAGCTGGGGATCAGCCTCAAGACGCTCTACAACAAATTGCACCAGTTGCAGGGTGGGGCAAGCGTGTCGCTTGCCGGGAATTGAGGCGGGATTGGCAACCAGTGACGCGAGCGTCTCGCTTGCCTGTCGTTGATGCCGGATTGGCAACCGGGACGGTTGCCCCACCTACGTCTTCCGCACGACGCCGGCGAGGACGCCGAGAACGCGTGCGTTCTTCACATAGATCGGCTTCATCGACGAATTTGCGGGCTGAAGCCGAATGCGATCACGCTCTGGGAACCACTGCTTGAGCGTCGCCTCGCCGTCTTCCGTCTGGGCCACCACGATGTCGCCGGAGTGGGCAGATTGCTTCTTCTGGATCACGACCCAGTCGCCGTCGGCGATCTGGGCATCGATCATCGAGTCGCCCATCACTTTGAGTACGAAGTGATTGTCGCGGTGGAAGAGATCCTCGAAGTCGATTCGCTCCTTCTGCTCTTCGGCGGCTCGCAGGGTGCCAGCCGCGACCCAGCCAGCCATCGGCAGGCCCCGCAGGTGAGCCGGCTCCATCACGAGTTCGATCGCCCGCGACATATTCTTGCCACGGGTGATCAGCCCCTTGCGCTCGAGCGCCTTGAGGTGGCAGACCACGCCGTTGGGCGAGCGAATCTTGAACGCCTGACCGATCTCGCGGACGGTAGGCCCGAACCCACGCGATTGAATCTTCTCACGAATGAAGCCGTAGATCTCCATTTGCCGTTCCGTCGGAGCGTCTCCGCCCTCTACGTCCATCTCTGTGCGCGGGAGGAGGCTGTCGAGGGGGCTCGGGCGGAGTGTGGTTTTCGACCGTCGGCCTCCCCTGGGAGCCGTGCGGGCCGCGGGCTTTTTCCGGGCGGCAGACTTGAGGGCGGACTTCGCCGCGGACTTTGGGGAGGAGAGTTTGGGCATGAGTGCCTGACGGCCGAGCCGTTTCCTGGGGAGGAAGAGATATAGAATCTGGACGCCGGTACCTTACTATACGGCCGTTCAATCAATTGTCCAGAGGTTTTTTTGGTGAGGCCGCGGGGCTTGCCAAGCCGTAGACTGGCGGGTTGAGCCCAAGGGAAGAGGTCAGGTCACCTTCGGAGATTTCACCGCCATGGACCGATCGCTGGTTTTGACAGGTTTGTGCTTACTCGGGGCCGTCCTCGCGCCCCTGGCCCTTCGCGGCGGGGCCTCGGCGCTGGGAGGCGAGACGGCCGCGGTCGTCGAGAAGGTGCTGGGCAAGCCGGCCGAGAAAAAGCCCGCTGCGCTGATCGCTCAGGTGACCCTGGCCGGCTCACTGCCCGATGGCGTGGGGCAGGGAGGCCTGCTTGCCGACGTGGCGCCGCATCTCCACCGCGTGATCGAACGGCTCGAGAAGGCGGCCGGCGATGACCGCGTCAAGGGAGTGGTGCTGTCGATCGAGTCACCCGATCTCGGCAGGGCCCGGGCTGACGAACTCCGGGCCGCGGTCGCCCGGCTCCGCAAGGCGGGAAAGCCCGTCGCCGCCCACCTCGTGGGCTCCGAGCCCGTTCACTACATGGTGGCGCTCGCCTGCGACACGATCACGATGCCCCCTGCCGCCACGCTCGAGATCACCGGCGTGCGGGCGGAGGTGACGTTCTTCAAGCAGCTGCTCGACACGCTCGGCGTGCAGGCGGAGATCCTCCAGGTGGGCGAGTTCAAGGGGGCCGGTGAGCCGCTCACACGGTCCACGATGAGCCCGCAGTTGCGGGCCCAATATGAGGCCTTCGTGGGCGACCTGTTCGAGCAGCTCGTGGAGCGGATCGCGGCTGATCGGAAACTCGCGCCCGAGAAGGTGCGTGAACTCGTGGACACGGGCGTGTTCACGCCTGAAGCGGCCAGGGAGGCGGGCCTGATCGATGCCGTGGGCTACGAAGACGAGGTCGCCGCAGCGCTTGCCAAAAAAGTCGCGCTCGCCGAGCCGAAGATCGCCCGAGACTATGCGGCACGGAAGATGGACAACGATTTCTCGGGCATCGGCGGCCTCGTGAAACTCGTGGAGATGCTCTCCGGGCAGAAGCAGGCGGCCGCCTCCGGCAAGCAGAAGCAGGTGGCGATCGTGCACGTGACCGGCGAAATCGCCGAAGGCAAGGGGCGCGATGATCTCCTGGCCGGCGGCGCGGCCGGCAGCGACGCCGTGATCGAGGCGATCCGCGACGCAGCCCAAGACGACAAGGTGGCGGCGAT
>CAZDTC010000056.1:0-9997 GCA_964508125.1 uncultured Candidatus Kuenenia sp. | reverse complement strand
GCACGGCGTCGATCCGCGGGTGGGCAAGGAGCCCGGCACGATGGCCAACGACGCCGTGGGCTGGGCGGGCTTGATCGGCGTGATCATCGCCGGCTGGACGACCGCGAATCCGACGATCTACCGGGCGGGCCTCGCCTTCCAGGCGATGATCCCCGGCATCAGTCGCGCTGCGGCCACGCTGCTCGCGGGCGGCCTGTGCATCGCAGCCGGCATCTTCCCGGCATTCGCCATGAACCTCCTCGACTTCGTGGGCATCTACGGCACGATCCTCGCGCCGGTGGGCGGAATCATCGTCGTCGATCACTTTCTGGCGGATCGGGTCGGCATCGCCCGCGATCCGGCCGCCCGCAGCGGCTCGGCCTTCAACGCCAGCGTGCTGATCGCGTGGCTGGTGCCCGTGGCCGTGGCGATGTGGCTCTACAAGACGCAGGGCGTGTTCGCTTCCTACCTTCCCCTCCCCTGCACGCTCGCCTGCGGCCTGCTCTATATCCTGCTGTCGCGGCTCACGGGGCGGGGGCCTCAGGGCGTGGTGACGAGCGGGCTGGCCGCGGACCGGGCGTAGGCCACGATCGCGGTGATCGCCCGCTCGAGCTCGTCGGGCGAGCCAAGCACGAGATACGTGTGGGCGCTCACCATCGCGCCTGGCCGCGTGAACTGGAAGTCGGCCTGGATCGTCCGCGCCGTGAACGGATTCGGGCAGTCCGCCTTGCCGCAGCTGCGGATGCTCCGCGAGTAGATCGAGGGCTGGTGCGGATACGCGAGGAACAGCGGGCGCGGCTCCGTGTCGCGGGCGATTTTTCCGACATCGGCCTTGTTGTTGAACGACAGGAGCGCAAGGCCGAACGTCCGGTCGATATTGAAAAACACCCGCGCGCTGCCGGCCTCGCCACCGCCGGGGGCGAATCCTGCCTGGACGACGCCGTCGGCCCCCGCCTGCCACGGCTCCGCGACAAACGCGGGAGCCGGTGCCGTTGCAAACGATTCCTGCGACCACGCCCAGCGCCGCAGATACGCCACGAGCTCGACCTGAAGGAATTTCTTGTCGTGAAACTCGGGCGGAAAGTGCACCTGCGTGTCGATCTGGATGACGTTGTCGAATCGTTCGCCCGTGGCCGGCGACTCCCAGCCCACGGTCGTCCACTGGCGGATGTTGATGTTGGAAAACCACTCGGACCGCTCGTTGAAGCAGCGCGGCTCGCCGTAGGAGTCTGCGGCAAAGCTCCGCGGCGGCGTGTAGTCGACCGGCCAGTTGTCGACGGCGATGCGCTCGAACCCGTGATCCGTCGTGGCCAGCGCCATGCCCTTGAGGTACGAGGAACTCGGTCCCTGAAACGGAAGCGTCGCCGCGTCCCGACTGTTGCCCGCCTGGGTTGGATTGCGGCATTCGTCGACGAGAAACCGCCACCCCGTGGCGTCGTCTCCCGCCATCGAGCCGGTGTCGGAGTAGCGGATGTGATACTGCACGGCCGCGCCGATGGTGGCATGGATGAGCTCCTGCCCGCGGCAGGTGATCTGGGAGATCGCTCCGGCAAACGCCGTGGACGCGCGGACCGCGATCGAACCGTCGAGGCTCGTCGCCACGAGGTCGGGGTGGTGGATACCGTGGTTTGCCGTCGCGGCCTGCGCGGCGATGAACGGATAGTTGTCACTCTGGCCCGTGGGGTTCCAGGCATCGTCCCCGGCCCACGCCCGGTAGATGCCCTTCTCCGCGGCCGTGCCGGGATGCTCCCCGATGACGTCGGCCAGCGCGACGGATGTGAGGCCGCCCGTGATTCCCGCGACGATCACCGCGAACCAGGCTGGGCGACCGAGCGATGCTGGCGGAGGTGCCAGGGCTCGGGCTATTCTCTCGCCCGGTCGTCTGCGACCGGCTGCGGCGGATCCCATCACCGCGCCGGCCCGATTCTCGCCTTGAAGAAAGCATCTCGTCATGAAGACGGCAGCCATGTCGGTCGGACTCCTCGCGCTCGCGGGAACGATCGTACCCCCGGCGGTGTACATGCTCCAATCGATCGCTGCGGCCTCGTCGGGCCAGCCCGCCCTGTCGCTCGACGTCGTGAAAGCGACGATGTTCGTCTCGGCGATCGCCTGGTTCGTCGCAGCCCCCTTCTGGATGAAGGTGGAATGATGCGAGCGAGGATCGTCGCCCTGCTCGTCGCCGCGGCGACGCTCGGGCAGGTCGCGGCGGCCGAGCAGCCGGCGGCCATGCATCGCTCGCCGATCAGTGAGTTTCGCATCGATCCGGTGCGGATCGTGTGGCAGAGCGACAAGGGCGTGACGAATGCGGCCACGCTGCTCGCGCCCCAGGCCGGGCAGCCGGTGCTCGAGGTGCCGCGGCCCCCGTGCGGCCTGGAGACGACGGCACAATCCATTGGAGGCGTGCTCCTCGACTTCGGCCGCGAGATCCAGGGGCATGTGCAGCTCTTCACGCCGATGACGCCCGGCAAGGAGCCGGTGCGGGCGCGGATCCGGTTCGGCGAGTCGGCGAGCGAGGCGATGGCCGATCTCGGCGGAAGGCAGAACGCGGGCAACGACCACGCCGTGCGCGACCAGATCGTGACGCTCCCCTGGCTCGGCACGCAATCGATCGGGCCGAGCGGCTTCCGCTTCGTGCGGATCGACGCGGTCGACCCGGGCCGGCCCGTGCGGCTCACCCAGGTGCGGGCCGTGCTCGGCATCCGCGACGTGCCGCGGGTCGGCTCGTTCCGCTGCTCCGACGAGCGGCTCACGCGGATCTGGGAGGTCGGCGCCGACACCGTGCACCTGTGCATGCAGGACTATCTCTGGGACGGCATCAAGCGCGACCGGCTCGTGTGGATCGGCGACATGCACCCTGAAGTGGCCTCGATCAACGCCGTGTTCGGCTGCAACGACGTCGTGCCCGCCTCGCTCGACCTCACCCGCGACGTGACGCCCGTCGCGAAATGGATGAACGGCATCTCCAGCTACTCGATGTGGTGGGTGCTGATCCACGAAGACCTGTGGCGGCACCACGGCGACCGCGCCTACCTGGAGGCCCAAAAGCCCTATCTCGCCGCCCTGCTCGAGCGGCTGACGACCCTCGTGGGGCCGGACGGCCGCGAGAAGATCGACGGCATGCGTTTTCTCGACTGGCCGAGCTCCCCAAACCAGCAGGGCGTGACGGCCGGGCTCCAGGGCCTGCTCGTGATGACGCTCGACGCCGGCGACCGGCTGATGACGGAGCTTGGCGACGGCCGCGTGGCCGGGCTGTGCCGTGCCGCAGCCGACCGGGCTCGGAAGGTCGTGCCTGATGCCAACGGCTCGAAGTCGGGCGCGGCGCTCCTCGCGCTCGCCGGGATGCGCGATGCGCGGGAGACGGCCGAACAGGTGCTCGTGCCCGGCGGCGCGGCGGGCGTGTCGACGTTCTACGGGTTCTACGTGCTCGGCGCCCTGGCGGAGGCGGGCCGCCACGAGGACGCGCTCGACCTGATCCGCACCTACTGGGGCGGCATGCTCGATCTGGGCGCGACCACCTTCTGGGAAGACTTCGACCTCGCCTGGACGAGCAATGCGGCCCGGATCGACGAGCTCGTTCCCGCCGGGAAGAAAGACATCCACGGCGACTTCGGCGCCTACTGCTACGAGGGCTTCCGCCACAGCCTGTGCCACGGTTGGGCAAGCGGGCCGACCGCCTGGCTCTCGCGCCACGTGCTCGGCGTCTCTCCGGCGGCGCCGGGATTCGCAAAGGCCCGGATCGCGCCTGCGCTCGGCGATCTCGACTGGGCCGAGGGCACCTATCCGACCCCGCGCGGCCCGATCAAGGTGCGCCACGAGCGGCGCCGCGACGGCTCGCTGCGGTCGTGGGTCGACGCTCCGGCCGACATGGTGATCGAGGCCGTCGGCACCACGCTCATGACGGCCGGCGCCGCAGCCGACAAGGGCCTCGTGCCGCAGGCTCTGCGCTGCGAGTGGCTCGAGGAGCCGCAGGGCATCGGCACCCGCGAGCCGCGGCTGTCGTGGATCGTCACGGCCCCCGATGCCGACCGCGGCCAGCGGCAGACGGCGTATCGGATCCTCGCCGCCACCGACGCCGCCCTTGCGGAACCGGGCAAGGCAGATCTCTGGGACTCCGGTCGCGTCGATTCGGCTGAAACGCTCGGGATCGTCTACGCCGGCAAGCCGCTCGCATCCGGAAGCCGCGTGGTCTGGAGGGTGATGGCCTGGGATCGCGACGGGCGCGAGTCGCCCTGGAGCGACCTCGCCAACTTTTCGCTCGGCCTGCTCGAGGCGGGCGACTGGACGGGGCAGTGGATCTCGATCCGCGACGACGCTCCCCTCCACGCCGATCGGGCGAAGCTGCACCTCCCGCCCGCGCGTCATTATCGTAAGCCGTTCGCGACATCGAGGCCGGTGAAGCGGGCGGTACTCCACGGCACGGCGCTGGGGCTCGTCGACTGGTCGCTCGATGGCCGGCGCGTGAGCGAGGATCTCTTCCAGCCGGGCTGGGCCGATTATCATCGGCGCGTCCACGCCCGCACCCACGACGTCACCGGCCTGCTGGCGAAGCCGGGACAGCACTGCCTGGGGGCCGCGGTGGCCGACGGCTGGTACGCGGGCTACGTCGGCTACGGCCTGTTCGTCGGCTACGGCCCGCACCAGACCGGCCGCAACATCTACGGCAAGACGCCCGCGATCCTCTGCCAACTCGACATCGAGTATGCCGACGGCTCGCGCGAGCGCTTCGTCACCGATCCCTCCTGGCACGTTACCGACGCCGGGCCGATCCGCGAGGCCGACTTCCTCATGGGCGAGGCACACGACGCCCGGCGCGAGCTCGTCGGCTGGGACACGCCGACGTTCGTCGAGGATGCCGCCGTCTGGAAGCCGGCCATTCCCGCCACGGCAAACGCGGCCGAGAAGGCGCCGTTTTTCGAGCCGGGCGTGCAGCGCGAGGTGAGCGTGGGCTTCGTGAAGCCGGCCGAGATCGTGGCCTATGCCGCCCCGCCGATCGAGATCACGGAAGACCTCGCAGCCAAGAGCGTGAAGGAATGGAAGCCCGGCGTGTTCCTCTTCGATCTGGGGCAGAACTTCGCCGGCGTCGTGCGGCTGAAGGTTGCCGCGCCCGCCGGCACCACGCTCACGCTCCGCTACGGCGAGATGCTCCATCCCGACGGCCGACTGATGACGGAAAACCTGCGCCGGGCCCGGGCCGTCGACACCTACATCTGCAAGGGCGGCGGCGTGGAGACGTGGACGCCCCGATTCACCTACCACGGCTTCCAGTATGTGGAGGTGAGCGGCCTGCCGGCCGGCACGCTTCCACCGCTCGACACGGTGACGGGCCTCGTGCTCCACAACGCCACCCCGATGGTCGGCCGGTTCGCCTGCAGCGACGACGTGCTCACCCGTTTCTGGCGCAACACCGTGTGGACGCAGCGAGCCAACTTCATCGAGGTGCCCACCGATTGCCCGCAGCGCGACGAGCGACTCGGCTGGCTGGGCGACGCCCAGATCTACGCCCGCACCGCCACGTTCAACGCCGACGTCGCCGCCTTCTTCACGAAGTGGATCGACGACGTCCGCGAGGCACAGGCGCGGGAGGGCGACGCCGCCGGCTCCTATCCGGACTACTGCCCCTATCCCTTCGCCCACGGCAAGCCGCAGGCCACGTTCGGCACGGCCTGGACCGACGCCGGCGTGATCTGCCCGTGGACGATGGCCCTCGTGTATGGCGACCGCCGCCTCGTCGAGCGTCACTGGGACTCGATGCGGGCTTTCATGGACTGGCGAGCCCGACTCGATCCACAGCTCGAGGGTGTGGCCGCGGGCAACGAGTGGGGTGACTGGCTCAACGTCAACGAGCCCACGCCCACCGCCTACGTCGACCTCTGCTACCACGCCCAATCGGCGCGGATGATGACGCAGATGGCCCTCCTGCTCGGCAAGGCCGACGAGACCGCGGCCTACCGCCGGCGGTTCGAGGATCTCGCCGCGTCGTTCCGCCGCACGTATCTCCGTGAGGACGGCACCGTGAACGTCGACACGCAGACCGCCTGCGTGCTCGCGCTCGAATGCGGCCTCGTTTCCGAAGACCAAGCCGCTCCGGTGGCGAGCCAACTCGCCGGCCGGATCGCGCAGGCCGGGCACGCGATGACGACGGGATTTCTGGGCACGAAGGCCATCCTCCCGGCGCTCTCCGGGCACGGCCACCACGATCTCGCCTGCCGGCTGTTCCAGAGCCGCCGCTTCCCGAGCTGGGGCTACGAGGTCGAGCAAGGAGCGAACACCGTGTGGGAGCGTTGGGACAGCTTCACGAAGGAGCACGGCTTCGAAGGCGTGATCGGCAGGAACAACGCCGGGATGAACAGCTTCAGCCACTACGCCTTCGGGGCGGTGATGGAGTGGGGCTTCAAGACGCTCGCCGGCATCGACACGATCGACCCTGCCTACGCCCGGATCCGCATCCGCCCGCGACCACCGACTCCCGGAAGCAATCCCGAGCGCGCCGCGATCGACTGGGTGAAGGCCGACTACGACAGTCCACGCGGGCCGATCCAGAGCCACTGGCGGAGACTGGACGGCGGCATCGAGATGCGGGTGCGGGTGCCGGCCAACGCGACGGCGCTCCTGCATGTGCCGGCCCGCGAAGCGGCGAGCGTCGTGGAGGGCGAGCCCAGCGTAGCCCGGCCCGTCGCCGTCGGGGCCGTGCCGGGCGTGAAGATGATCGATTCGCGCCCCGGCGAAGTGATCGTCGAGGTCGGCTCGGGCGAGTATCGGTTTTTCGGCCGGTGAGGGGCTTCAGCCGAGCCAGCGCCGCACGAGCCCGGGAAACGATCCGAGCAGTTCGCCGCGGCTCACGGTCGCATCGGCGCCCGCGGCCTGGGCATCGGCGAGGCGGTCCTTGTGCACGTGGGGACCGAAGGCCACGATTCTTGCGGCGCGGCCCGAATCATTCGGCTGCCGCTCGACGAGCTTCGCGGCCCGCGCCACGATCACGGCGGCATCCCCGGGCAGCCCCTGCAGATCGAGCAGCACGAGGTCGAACGGGCCGGCGGGAGGCTCGCCGTCGAGGCTCCGCAGCGTCTCCACGCGTGCCGGCAGCGGCCGCGCGAGTGCGGCGATCCGGCTCGTGGCGAGCAGGTCGGGCGACACGAGCAGTATCTTGACTTCTCCGTTCATGGACCGGCCTCCGCCAAGAGGACGTGTACGATTCTCCGGAGCCTAGCAGGATGCACGCCAAGCGACCATCGACTCCGTCATGAGCGATCTTCATCCGCCCTGTGAGGCCTGGTTTGGCCAGGAGTCGGTAGCGACGGCGCTCCTGCGCGGCGCCGGTTTGAGCGGGTCGCCCGTGTTGCTCGTGCGACGCCCATCGGGCGAACGCTTCGTGCTCAAGAGCTTCGGGCCGCACGTGCGGCCCCAGCGGGCCGCGTGGGTGCACGCGCTCATGGGCCACCTGGCGACGGCGGGGCTCGACACGGTGCCTCGGCTCCGCCCGCGCCTGGCCAATGCTCGGTGGGCGGCCCCAATCCCGGGCTGTGAGACCCTCGTCGCCGACGACGCTGGCCGCCTCTGGGAAGTCGCCGACTTTCTCTCGGGGAGCCCGCGGGCGGCGCCCTCGGCCGCCGAAGCCGCGGCCGCCCTCACAGGGCTGGCGCGGCTGCATGCCGCAGCGGCGCGGCTCGGCGGATCCGAGCCCTGCATCGAGGCTTCCGCCGCGGTCCGTCGCCGCGTGATCCAGGCAGCGCAGATCCAGGCCGCCCCCTGGCGACGGCTCGAGCCGGATGGCCGGCGAGTCGTCCCGCCAGCCATGACGACGCTCGTCCTCCAAGCCATCGATGTCTTCGAATCAAATGGGGGAGCCGCGGCGTGCGGGCGCGTGAGCGCCGTGAAGGAGATGGCGGTCACGGCGCAAGCGGTGCTCCGCGACGTGTGGAGCGATCACGTGTTGTTCCTCGACGACGGCCGCCTCGCCGGGTTCATCGACTTTCACGCCGCCGGTCGCGATACGCCGGCGACAGACCTGGCCCGGCTGCTCGGCAGTTGGGACGCCCCGGCGCACCCAACCGAAGGACGATGGCTCCAACCGTGGCAGCAGGCGCTCGACGCCTACGAGGCGGTGCGGCCGCTCGAACCCGGGGAACGCGCGCTCATTCCCTGGTTGCACGCCACGGGCGTGATCTGCGGCCTCGACAACTGGTTTCGCTGGCTGATCACGGAACGGCGCGAGTTTGCCGATACCTCCACGGTGCTTTCGCGCATCGCCCGGCTTGTCGGCGTGCTTCCCGCGGCCCTCGACATCGCCAGAAACTCCGCCCCGGGCCGCGATTGACCCCCGGAAAACGCCCCCGGTAGGATTTTCAGTATGCAGGGATCTATGCGGCGGACGATGCGTGTGCTGACGGCGGTCGTGGCGGGCACGTGCGCCTCGTTCGCGGCAGCGCGGGCTGCCGACGGCCCGCCGCTCGATTCGCTGGCCAGCCTGACCGCCGGCCTCTCGAGCCCGATCCGGGTCGAAGCCCGCCTTGAACGGGGCCCCGACGGAGCCGACGTCTTGGCGGTGACGGCCGTGCTGGAAGAGGGCTGGCACCTCTATTCACTCGACCAGAAGCCGGGTGGGCCAAAGGCGACGAAGATCACGGTCGCGGACGATTCGCCCCAGCGGCCCAAGGAGGCTTTCCGCCCAGCCGAGCCCCCCACGCGCCGCACGGTCGACGACGTGCCCGGCTGGCAGGGGGTGGTGGTCGAGGAGCATTCCGGCCGGGTCACGTGGCGGGCCAAGCTCGAACCAAACCCGGCCGGAAAAGCCGCCGCGATCCACGGCGCCGTGAGCGTGCAGCTCTGCCGCGACAACGCCTGCACCCCGCCCGAAAAATTATCCTTCACCGTCTCGGGGACCGCGCCGCCCGCCGCAGCGGGGCTCGTGTCCCCGCCGCCGGCATCATTCACGCCCGAACGGTGCCACGCCCGGGTGGAGGCCGCCTTCGCCCCGTCGCGGCCCGGCCCCGGAAGAACACGGATCTGGCCGCTCGTGATCCGCGTCGTGCCCGAGCCCGACTGGCACCTCTACGCCCCGGCCTCCACCGAAGCCTCCGACGTGGGCCAAGGCAAACCGACGATCCTCTCGCTGGCGCCGACCGCGGGGCTGCGGGTAGCCAAGGTCACGGCCCTCGTCGCCGACCGTTCCGCCGCAGCCGAACTCGCCGCCGCCAACGCGGTGGACGGGCCGGTCGCGCTGGAAATCATCGTCGAACCGGGCGAAGCCACCGCCAAACTCGACGCCGTGGTCGGCTTTCAGTCGTGCACCGACTCGACGTGTGATCCGCCGACGGCCGCGCGGCTCACCGCCACCCTGCCCCACGACGACGACCCGGCGAGCGGGCGCGTCGAGTTCGCCCCTGCCCGCTATGCCGAGGCGGCACGGGCGTCGGCCGCGATCGACCTGCCCCGCGCCCCCTCGCGCGGCGCAAACATCGCCCAGGCGCCGGCCGGAGCCACTGCCGCCTCGCCCGCCGCCCTCTCGCTGCCGATCGCGCTCTTGATGGGCCTCGCAGGGGGCCTGATCCTGAACCTCATGCCCTGTGTGCTGCCGGTTTTGGGCCTCAAACTCATGTCGTTCGCCCAGCAGTCGGGCAAGGCCCGCGCCGAGGTGTTTCGGATGAACCTCTGGTATTGCGCCGGGCTGTATGCCGTGTTCTTCGCCCTGGCGACGGCCAGCGTGGCGGCCAACTTGGGGCTCGGCTCCGACAATCTCGCCTGGGGCGAACAGTTCACCTCGACGCGGTTCAACGTGACGATGATCGCGATCGTGTTTGCGTTCGCACTCTCGTTCCTCGGTACGTGGGAGCTGCCGATCCCGGGGTTCATCGGTGAAAAGGCGGGGCACGTACAGTCGCAGGAAGGCCCGCTCGGCGCATTTCTCAAGGGAGTGCTCAGCACCGTCCTGGCCACGCCCTGCAGCGGCCCGTTTCTCGGGCCCGTGTTCGGGTTTACGCTCGCGCAGCCGACGCCCGTGACGTACGCCGTGTTCGGGGCG
>CAZDTC010000055.1:0-10007 GCA_964508125.1 uncultured Candidatus Kuenenia sp. | reverse complement strand
GCTGACGCGTTCGCCGGGTGGGCCGTCGGTGTAGTACGACACGGCGATCTTCAGCCCAAGAGGCTGTCCCGCGACGGCTTCGGCCGCGCGGCCGATGAAGCGGGCGACCCCCTCGAAATAAGGCTTCATGCTGGCTGTTTCGTCGATCACGAACAGCATCTCGACCCCGGCATCCTCGTTGATGCGCTGCCGCATCTCCTTCAGGCGACCAACGTCGAGAGGCCCGCCGCACACGGCGCCCATGTGCAGGAGCCGGTTTTCCGACTCGATACCGAATCGGAACGTGGGCGTGGTGTCGGGGTATTCCTGATCCACCGGATCGTGCGGTCTCCGACGCTCGAAAAAAGGGACGACATCCTCGATCCGCGAGGGATTCCAGGGCTGCGGCTCGAGCCGCCGTCGAACGAGCACGGCGTCCGAAGCGCCGTCGCGGTCGCCACGAGACTGGGCCAGCAGGCGGTCGTAGGCGTCCTTGGAGGAGTCGTGAAGGTCGGTAAGCAGTGTGTCGGTGTTCCCATTGAAAACGTATGCATAACGGCTCATGGATGGCTCGAGGTGCTTCGCTGGCACCCAGCCGAGGGGCTCGGCCACGTACCCGTCTTGGAGGCGAATCCAGTCACCCCGCACGGGATCAACGCGCCGTTCACCGACGTAGTACGGGCGGAAGAGACCGAGTTCCTTGACGACGGGTGAGTCGTCGCTCGGTTCGGCATGGAGCGGCAGGGAGTCGATCTCGGTTCCGTCGAGCCGGCGCACGCCGATGACGAGCGCCGGCACCAAAGAACCCTCCAGATAGAGACAGGGAGTGAGTTCAGTCGCCTGCACCGGACCGCTCGCGCCCGCGGATGCGGCTACGGCGACGACGAGCACGACGCCGAACACATGAGCGAGCCAGAACGACGAGATCAGCCGTTCATCCGCGCCGCCTTCGGCCTCGCGACCTATTGTCTTGCCCGGGTGGTGGCTCATGGCGCTTTTCCCGAATCGATGATGTCGCGGATGTGGTGCTTCAATTCGGGCGTTTTGGGACATCGCACCGTGACCCGACCTTTGCCCTCGGATTTGGGCGCGAGCTCCGCGGCGATGCGGCGGGCCACCGTGGGGTCGGCGTCAGGGCAGAGGATGGAGATGGGGCCATTCTCAGGCCGCGCGAGCGTCTTCAGGGCACTGAGGTCGGAGGAAGACGACAACTCGCGTTCGGGCCAGATCACGATCGCCCGGAGGTCGGGGTTTTCCGCTGTGTCGCGCTTCTTTGCGACAGTGCTCGCGATCTTCTCGACCTGACCCGAAAGATCGTCGCCGTCTTCGCGGAACGGACGGAAGGTGTTGGTCGCTTCCGGAGGTGGCCCACCCACCTTCAATTCCCGCTCGCCACGCTCGTCGACGAGCAGGACGGCATCCTTGTAGGCCTTCTCACCCTGAATGGCCGTCATCGCCTGTTCGGTGATTCCGTCACCCGGTTCGTGCAACCGTTGGTTATTCACGAGCAGCATCAGAAAGTCGCCAGGCACCGGCGAGCCGACCGGAACCGATTGGGATTCGGCCGATGCGACGCACGCGCCGTCGGCCTGTCCCCCACACGCGCCGCAGCCACCAGGCAGCCCGCTGCACGCACCACACACGTGCCGCCCAAACCCGCAAGCCAGGCAACCGCCGGGCCGGCCGAAGCACGAGGCGCAGGCGCCTGCGCCATGGTTGCAGGCCGAGCACCCACCCGGGCGGCCGGAGCAACTCCTGCACGCCGTCGAGGAAGGCTTGCACAGCGCGCACGATTCACCGCTGCCGCCACACTTTCCGCAGGCTGGAAGCCTTTGGGGCACGGCGGTGACCTCGATCGGCAGGCTCTCCCGGTCATCCTTGGCCGTGAAAGGCCCGAACCGCGGGTCACGGATCTTTCCGGGCGGGATCACGCCTCCGGGCGGGATCGATTTCCCGTCGATCACCGGCTGGACGTGGCAGGGTGTCTCGAGCGTGCCGGACAGCACCGGAACCACCCAGTAGGGTTTGCCGGGTTCGATTCGCCGGACACGGTTGCCTTGCTCATCCTCCAGAATCTGCGAGACGGTGACTCGCTGATCATCGTCCTTGGCAACCACCGAGATGCATCCGGGATCCTTCGCGATGAGCGGTGGCCGGGCGTCGAGCCGAAGTTCGTAGTATTCGTCGAGTCCGGGAGCGAAGTCGTCGGCGAGGCCGAGGCGTTTCAGGTCTGCGGGCGAGAGCTTGTCCGCGAGCCTGATGCTCGCGTCGGTGGCGCCCTGTCGCAGGATCGTAGAGAATTCCGCTATCCTCGCCGCCCTCTCACCGACTCCCCGCCAGAGCGCGAAGTGCAGGTCGGTGTCCTTCGGAGCCGGCATCTCCGCCCGCACAGTGAACACCTGATCCGGCATTTCACGCTCGAGAACCGTGACGAGTCGTTCCGTGAAGTCCGCGGAGGTGAGCTTTGAGGGCGACGGGGGCCGCTCTTCTCGCATCCGCGGAATGCGCACGGAACGGTATCCCCGAGGATCGGCGGCGGTCACGACGTCGTTCGTGCCCTGAAGCTCCAGCCGGAACTGCACCGGTTCGCCTCCGGAGCCGGCACCTTGGATCGTGACGTCGGCGAGCCCATCCCGTGAACGAATCCGGCCACGCGTCTGCCCCGCCTTGAAGACGACCGCCGCATCGGGGTCGGCCAGGAAGTCGATGGTGGATTTCGCCGAGCCCGGGATGGCCTTGACGGGAATCACGATGTCTCGATCAAAGGGTTCGGACAATTCCGCTTCCAGGCGAACGAGCTGATTCGGCCCCAGTTCGGAGTCGCAGTCATACGTCTCGTCGAAATCCACGAACGAGACGAGCGGCCGGAGCGGCACCGCAGGCGGCTCGGGCGGGCGGATCACGAGGAGAGACAGCAGGTGAACCCACACCACCCACCCGCCCAGCACGGGCATCATCGAGCGGTTATGAAGCATTGACCACCTCTCAAGCAGTTCCAGGGCCGCAGATCATGGCGACGAAAATTTTTCGACAAGATCATCCGGACTGATTCTGGGCTTTTCCAATGTCGGTATCGGGGGTGGCGGTCCATCGGGCTCAATCGATGACTCTTGCGGACCGCCGCCGCGAGGTACTCGATGCGGTTCGGCTGTTCTGCCTTCACCGGTCAACTGTTGAACGAACGCCGAGTCCGCATCCGTCAGCGTCACCGCCGATGCCCACTTCTGCAGCAAGCCCTTCGTGAATTGGTCAAGCATGGCGAGCACGATCATGAGCAAGAGTGCGGCGGAGATTTCAGCCACCATCGGTGGCGAAACCTGCGGAAGCACCCTCATGTAGACGCTGGCGGCGTCCTCGCCCGGCTGCAGTTCGACCTGGGAGCCGCTTTCCCAAGCGCTCAAAAGGCCCAGCACGGGCGCAACGAAGCCGGCCACGCAAGCGGGCCACAAGCGGTAGGTGAGCAGCGAGCGGGCTTCGCCTGCCGCCTGCCCGACAGCCCCGGAGAAATCCTGCTGGGTGAGCCGGAGCGTCGGCGTCTGGCGGAGGGCGGCGGCGAGCAGACGCAGCGGCCACCAGGGTTGATCAGCGTTGTCGGCCGCAGGCCGGCGACCCACGGCCGAGCGCAGCGACAGCAGTTTCACGGCCCGTGGGAGCGTCGTCACGAATGCCGCCAGCAAGGCACCGTAGCCCGTGCAGGCCGCCCAGCGCAAGGCCGGGTTTGGCACGGCATCAGGGGCCGTAAGCAACGTCGAAGCCGCGGCCCCGGCCACACCTCCGAGAACGATCACCGCCACCACCGACCATGGCCATGCCGGCCACCTGCCGAAAACATCGTCGACCGCCTTCGGAACGGTGTAGCCTTCGTCACGGTGCGATCGGGAACGTTTTGCCATTTCTCTCACTCCGTTTCCACGACGGCCGGCCACACAAGCGTATTTTTTGCGGTACGCACACCCGGCCTGACCACCCGGGTAATCCAATCGCCGCGAGGCGACTTGCCGTCAGGGGCTCGTACCCATGCAGAAGGGTACTCCCCCAGTCCGGTGGGCTCAAATAGGGTCATCCCGCACGAGGCTTTGAGCAGTTCGGTGACGGCACCTGTCAAGATGCTCCCCGATTCGCCGACGACAGCTGGTGCTCCAAGCACGAGGTCCCAGATCGCGTTGAAGAGGGCCGGCCCGACCAGTGGCGCCTTCCCGGCGAGATAGTGCCGCGGCAGTTCTGCGAGGCTGGTTTTCACCTCCTTCGCCAGCGGCGAGTCCTCGGAAAGACCCTGCGCAGCTTCGACAAGCACCGCGAAGCCGGCCGGTGCGGCTCCCGCTGACTGGTGTCCAGCCCATGTCGCAGCGTGCTGGCCATCGAGCCCGAACCGCTCCACCACGATGTTTCCCGCGGGCACCGTCGGATGGAACCGAACGCAGTCGGTGGGAGGGGAGTCAGCCGCACTGGAGCCGTCGAGTGGTCGCCATGAACATGGTTGGAGGCGGTGGCCCAGCGACGCAACCCAGGTGCGCAGCATGTCGAAGACGTTGGCCTGCAGGTCGCATTTGCCCTCCCAGCGCTCCGCGGGCAGTGTTGCGAGAAGACTAGCGACGGACGGCTCGGTCAACGGATGTGGAGTGTCCGATGGAAACGTGATCCACCGGTCGGTCGCATCCATGATCCGGGTTCCAATCCTGCGGAACTCATCCGGCGCTTCCCGGAGGCAGACTTCGATCGACTGAGCAAGTTTTTCGGGCGCATCGGCAGCCGGCAGCCCCCGGCTGAGCACACGCTTCGCACGGTCGGGTGCCATCGAGAACGAAACTTCGACATCTCCACCCCGGGGAACGAATTCGTCGTCCTGCCAGGAGAGGGCAGCGGAGGCGGAGGCGCTCGCCACCGTGACGTGCTCATGGTCGCCCGCGATCGGGGGGTGGCATTCGAAGCCAAATCGTTCGTCAGTGCGGAGCAGATTCAGCCACTCGATCGCTCGGCGATCGCCCTGCAGTGCCGCCTTCACGAGCGAGTTGAAGGAGCCGTCACCCTCGGCGGAGAGGTAGTGTGTGCGCAGCGATCCGAGCGCCGCGGCGATGTTGGCGCCCGCGGCGGCCCTGCTGTCCTGCCAGATGCGCAGGGCGAATCGATGCAGCGGGTCGACGTAGGTACCCGCCGGACGTGCGGGGCAGACAACGAAAAACGGGGCGTTGAGGAAGCGGCAGTCCTGCTCGCCGGTCCTGCCCGCCGAGAGCGTGATTTCGATGAGAGGGTTTTTTTCGCTTTTGTCCTGGACTGCTCGCTCGCGGAGGCAAGCGCCGAACGGTTCGGCAGAGGGCGCCCACTGAACGCGGAAGCCCGTTCCGCGGGGATCGCCGCACACGTCGTCGGTCATCCACCGGTCGATGTCGTAGCTGGCGTCGACAAGTTGCGGCGGATAGATACGGTCGTATGCACGCGGATCGGCCTCCTTGAGAGCGACGAGGACAGCCACCTCGCAGCGTGCAAGGTCGCTGCAGAGACTCGTGCCGGCGTGGCCGAGTTGGCCGAGGCTTGTCGAACCCGCAAGCCCGATGCGGGCGCGGTACAGGTGGTCGTGCAAAGCCTCGAGCGCGGCCGTGGCATTTGGGGCAACCATCCACTTCCGCTTCATGCTCTCCCACGAATCGTGCCGGGCGCGCTTCAGCGCGCGGGCGATGAGGTCGGCGAACGCCCCCTCCACCAGCGAGTTTCGTCGGACCGTATCGAGAAACCAGAGACGCCAATCGAGATCCTCCACCGCTGCGAGGGTGCCCGGCGGCGCACCGTGAACCTCCGGTCCCAGCACACCGACGTCGAGAGCTGGCCAGTCAGTGCGCTGGAACCTCACCTTGTCGCGTCGCTGGGGCTCCGAGGGGGTGGAGTCATGTGAGTAGGGGATGAGGCGTCCCTCTACAGCCGGTGAGTCCTGCGGCAAGGGCGCGATTGTGAGATCAAGTTGCGCATCCAGTTGCAGAACAAACCTGAAATGCTTGTCGTCGTTCTTCGAGTTGGATTGTCTGCTGAGAAACAGTGTGCCGAGCCTCGCAAGCGTCAATACCGAAACGTCCGTGATGCCGTCATGCAGACCCGAAGACCAGTCGGCAGTTTTGCGCGGCACTGCGTTTGACAGGGAACTCCAGCGGCCTTCGGGCCAAGCTGCGATAGCACGTCGGCATGCCTGCCGCAGCGAAGGGAACGCCGGTTCACTTCCGAGGGTTCGCATGATCTTGCCAGCCAGATGGGAGGGGCAAGGAGTGGTGACCCAGCCTCTGGCGACGATCGTATCGGTTGCCACGTCGATGAGATGGGGACGATGAACTTTCACCCACTCGCCCGGCAGTGGACGAGTGGGGGTGCCGTTTCCGTTTCGCCAGTCGGCGAGCCTCTTGCTATCAAGCTTGCACTCTCTTCCCAAGAGTGCCGTCGCCGCTCGCGCAAACTGTTTCGGGTAATCCTCCGGCAACTTGATGTTGGATTGCAATCGGGACAAATCACCACACCACTCGAGGAGGCTGCGGATGCACGTGTCGCGCGAGGTCGCGGGTGCACATGAAGCCACAGCGGGCGAGGGGACTGCGGCGGAGTCCAGCAAGAAGAATACCTGCGCGTGTTCCTCGCAGATCCCCGGCACGTAGGGGTAATTGTTGACGAACTCGAGCAGAGATCTCACCTGGCCCAATGCGGCAACGGAATCCGCAGCGGCCTGCGCGGCTTGGTGAGCCGCTTTTTCCTTATCGGTTCGAAGCCCGCCGGGCGATGGTTTCGCTTCCCTGCCGGATCCGGGCCACCAGGCCCAACCACGTTTTTCGGGCTCGGGCTCAGGTTCCTGGGGCTTCCGGGTGTTTTTCGGGGCGGACTCGATGACGCGCCTCCATTCCGCGAGGACGCGGGCTGTGGATATCCATTGAGCCACGACCTGTTCGATTTTCCACGCAGGCGAGTTTGCAAGGCGGGCGGGGAGTTCGGCACCCTCCGAAAACAATGCAGCGATGTCGTCGAGGAGGTGTGTGTAATCCGCCCCGGCACGGGACTCGCTCACGAGTCGAGCGATGCAATCGGCGACTTTCGCGACGACGGGCTCAAGGAGAGGCTCCGCGACATCGGGAATGTCAGACCTGGGCGCCAGTTCGCTCGCCGCACGGAGCACGACATACAGCAGCGTTTGGTCACGGGTTTCCGAGAGTCGCCAATCGTCCGCCATGTCGCGGCCTCCTCCATCGCCCCGGCAGCCTCCGGCCCTCAGATCCGGCCGCTCTGGGGCGGTGCGACGTATGGCGCCGGTTCGAAAGGCTCTGCTTCCACCCGCTCGTCGGCTCCACCGTCGCGATTCGGGTATGCGATAAACGCCTTCGTTTCCTCGTCGTATTCGATCACGTATGACCCCGCAATGGGGTCGTCGAACCGAAACACCAGATGCTTGGTGGCCCGCGTCTCTCCCGGCCAGCGACGGCTGAGGATGATCTCGCGGGTCGTTGCCCGGCCGGTGGATGGATCGGGCCGCACTTCGAGCGTCCGTCGCAAACGCTTCGAGTACATCTCCCCTGCATCGAACAGCACTCTGTCCACCGCTCTTCCGAGCGTCTCGTGGACGATGTCGTAGGGAAGTTTCTTCATGAGATTCTGGTCCCATGTGACCGAGAGCCCCATTTCCGTCCGCTGGAGTTTCATCGCCACGACCGCTCCCTTGGCAACCGAATTCTTGAAGTCCTCGGGGGGGATGGCGGCAAGCCGGTCCTTCAGGAAGCGGACACGCAGGCCCTGCTTTTCGTCGAGGATTCGCTCGAGAATTCGTGGATATCGTGAGGCGTTGCCGACGACGTAGACCCAATGGACCTCCGGCAGTTCTGCCGGCCGCTCGGCCTGGCCCGCCTGCGCTGCCACCAGACGGTCCATGCAGTCGGATACGAGGTCGTTGGCGTATTCGATCGTGCGGTCGATTTCCGGGTCGATCAATGCGTCGAGTTCACGCCGCTCGATCCGGAGTTGCTCCGCCGCGTTGCGGTAGTCGAACCCGATGCACTTGTCGAGATCGACAAGCAGGTCGATCTCGCCCTGTGCCGCTTCGACGTCAGAGTCGCCAGGGATCACGGACTTCACGCCCGGCGCACTGAGCCGCACCTTCATGCGATCGGCCAGTCGCCACAACGTCATGGCCGTCTTCTCGTGCTTTCTGGCAGCATCATTCTGCATCTGCCGGACGTCGTACGTCGTCGGCACGAAGGTGTTGATCTCCCGTTCATGCTTCCGGAGGAATTCCGCGAGCTGCCGCGGTGCGGGCTGCAACTCTGCGAAACCCTTGAAGATCGCGAGCTTCAGCTTAAGAAGCCTGAAAAACTGCTCAGTGATGAAATCACCGCCGAAGGTGCGATGGCCCGCCCTCCCGAGCACGCTGATCTTGAGGTGCTCGTCGTCGGTCGCCTCAAGCCGCACGAGCGACAGGTCGGTCGTACCGCCGCCACAGTCGTAGAGCAGCATGTGCATGCCCTGCGGGTAGAGGTAGCGAAAAGCAGGCATGCGACCGGGCGCGGTGATGAAGTCGCGGTATGCGAAGTAGAAGGCCGCCGCCGAAGCCTCGTCCACAACGACCGGCACGCGAAGGTCGATGAGGTCGGCGCGGAAGCTCGAGGCGGTCTTGCCAGTTGCGCGATGAAATGCCCTGGCCACGGTCCGACGCAGCCGCTCCACCTCCGAGACGGTGAACGTGGTCGGACAGGTCACCACCATCGGCTCCGGGATCGACTGGCGGTGGTAGAAGAATCCCTGGAGCATCTTCGATATGAAGACCTCGGCCGGATCCTCCGCGGGGATCGAATGGACCTCGTCGCCGAGCACGAGCATGCCACCGGCCGCCGCATCGGACCGGCGCCGATCCGCCAGCAGCCGTTTCGCGCCGAGAACGAGCCACTCCTCGTCCTCGCGCTCCATCGCCTTCGGGCCGATCACGCACTTGTAGGAATTGAAATACTCGGCCTTTTCGGCACGCTGGAACGCGGAGATCCGCATGGCAGTTTGCACGGGAGACGGCGCCTCGGCGATCGGCCCGAGAACGTCGGCCTGCACCACCTCGAATGAATCGTCGTTCATCCGGCTGTGGACGAGCGTGGTGCTCGTGTTGCCGAAATCGAGCGCGGAGAAGCCGTCGAACTGCTCCATCTCACGCATCGGGTCGAGCGTGAGGTGGGCATCGACCCGCGAGCTCAGAACGGCGCGGGTGTCGGGGTCGATGGCGAACACGTCGATCGTGAAAGGAACTTTCGCGCCGGGCACGAAACCGCCCCGCCCCGATTCGGATTTCAACTGCCGCGCCTTCTCGATGAGTGTCGGGCTGTCGGTGTCGACGGCGACGTCGACATCGAGATTCCGCGAGCCCGCCAGCTTCACCACGATGAAGTCACGTTTCTGCAACTCGGCCGACGGAACTTTGAGCGCCTCGCCGACGTAGCGTTTGGCCTCGGTCCCCTTCTTGTGCGGCTCCTTGGGGCGGAGCTCGATGAAGTTGAATCCTTTCGCCAGCGACAGCACCATGAACCAGTCGCCGATGCCCTCGAGAAACTCGGGGGTGATTTGCACCCCATCGACGAAGTCCTCTTTCTTGATCGTGAAGCGATAGGTCCTGCGACCGGTGCGCGGAATGACGTCGTGTGCCCGGATTAAGGCGGCCATACAGAACCCTCAGCGTTAACGTAAGGCGGCGAGGCGGGATCGGAACTGCGCATACGACGCCCGCGCGTTATCGTCTACGCGGTCCCCTTCGGCAGCCACGGCACGATAACGCCGTGCCAGCCATTCGAGGTGTTCCTGAATCTCGTGGACGAGACGGCTACCGAAGATATGCGTCGTTCGGCGGATCTTGTGGAGCATGATGGCGGAGTAGTCCTCCACCGCAAGGGTGGTCGAGCCGTCCGTTGCGAACGGGCTCGGGTCGCCCTCGATGCCCGCGAAGATCGAAGTCCGGAACTCCTGGCCAGAGCCGGGGTGGCCGTTGGATCCGGCGGCCCTCCCCGGCTCGAGATAGTCGTTCGTGCTCGTGG
>CAZDTC010000054.1:0-10035 GCA_964508125.1 uncultured Candidatus Kuenenia sp. | reverse complement strand
GGATCTTCTGCTCCGCCACGAACTTCTCGAGGGCGTCGAGGTCTTCGTCGAGGCTCACGCCCACGACTTCGAAGCCCTGGGCGTGATACTTTTCATACTGCTCGAGCACGTTGGGAATCTCGGCCACGCAGGGGCCGCACCAGGTGGCCCAGAAGTCGACGAGCACCACCTTGCCGGCGAGCGCCTTCTGGTCGAACGGCTTCCCGCTCAGGAGCGTGCCGTTGATCTCCATCGGATGGCCGAGGAGCGAGAGCCGCCGGAGCGTGCCCGCGAAGCTCTCGCCCATCGACTTCACCTGCTCGTTCGAGCTCTTGGCGAACAGGGGCCCGAACGACTTGTAGGCGACGACGGCGAGCTGCTCGCCGCCCGGCACATGCTCGAAGGCGCCGGCGAGCTGCATCGCGAGCCCGGCGGTCTGCTCGTCGTTCGGATCGGCCGCGAGCATCGTGGCCACCTTCTGCACGAGGGCCGGGCCGCCATCGACCGAGCCGCTCGAGAACATTTTCTGGGCCTCCGCCACGAGCACGAGCCGCTGGGCCTGCTTGGCCAGTTCCGGCGAGGGGCTGTTGATGAGCGTCTGGGCGTAGGTGGCCATCTCCGCCGCGGCCTTCTCGTCGCCGAGCCGGCCGAGCATCATCAGGCTCTCGAGCTTGAGCGTCGCCGCTTCTTCATGGAACTTCTGGCCCGGCTTCACCTGCGCGAGGATCTTGTCGGCCGCCTGCACCGAGGCGGCGGAAACGTCGCGCATGTAGGCCATCATCTCCTGCCGCGACGTGGGCCGGGCGTTCGTCTCCTTGAGGCCCTCCACGAACGCCATCAACTGCTCCGGCGTGCCCTCCGGCACCGGCGGCACCTTCGGCATGCCGGCCGCCTCGCGGCCCGGGGGCGCTTCGACGGCCCCCGGCTGGGCGAGCAGCCGTGCGGCAGGCGCCACGAGACCACAGGCGATGACGAGGGGAAGGATGGCAGACAGCCGGCGGGACGTGAGCATGAAGGCCTCGCGGGAAAAGCGGAGAGCGGACGGTTGGCCCAGATCGTACCCGTGCGCGGCGCCGGAGGGCAAACGGCCGCTACCGCACGATCGTCCGAAACCGCACGAACCCGCTTTCGCCGGGTGCGAGCGTGCCCTCGAGCCGCCACGTGACGACGACGGAGCCGTCGTCGCCGGTGCCGGTGGAGATGTCGGCCGGAAGGCTCGCGTCGGCGCTCTGGGGCACGAGCGCGAGCCGCTTGGGAATCGCGTCGACGAGCGTGATGTCGGTGAGCGCACGGTCGCCCGAATTGAGCAGCACGATCGTGAAGTCGAGTTCCTCGCCGACCCGTGCCGTATCGCTGCCGGCCCGCTTGCAGAGCGTGAGTTCGGCGCGGCCCGGCTCCTCGAGGCGCAGCGTGGCCGTGCCCCGGTCGGCCGCGATCACCTCCGCGGCCTGATCGGCGACGAGCACCTGCGCTCCCGTCACGCACGTCCAGGCGACGGGCACGTCGAAGCCCACTTTGATTCGCGGCGTCTGCACGAGGCTGGCGAGCGCGGGATGCTCGTCGCGCACCCGCTCGATGGGCTTGTCGGCGTTGATCGAAGCCTCGGGCAGGTCGGCCTGGTCGACGGCGAGCGGCGGCAACCGCTCCTCCACCGCGAGGCCCACCTGCGCCACGCGGGCATGGCTCGGGCACATGCGCTGCCGGCGAGCCATCACGGGCAGCGTGTCGATGGCCGCATCGACGTGGGCGTCGTTGGCGAGACCGCGCGGACCGACCGGCGCCGCTTCCTCATTCGGCCGGAGCACCTGCCGCACCGACGAAAACCGCGGCGCATACACGCAGGCGCAGGTGGAGACGGCGAGTTGCACCTCCGACAGGTCGTCGTCGGTGAGCAGGGGCGCGTCGGCCGGGCGATAGCGGGCCACCGTGTCGCCGGCCGTCAGGTTTTTCAGTCCGCGCCGGCCCGTGGGCCGCGCCGGCGCACCGTGATCGCCACCGTCGCAGACGAGGCAGGGCACGGCGGTCGGCACATCGGGCGGCGGCAGGCAGACCGGCGCCGGGCAGGCATCGACCGGGCACGCTCCCGACCGGCAGGCGGCGGGGCGCGACACGCAGTCGCGACAGCCCCGGCAGGCGACCGGGGCCTCGCCATCGGCCGCGGTCATCGTGAGGGCCGTGGCGGGCAGCAGGGCGGGCGCCGTGAGCGAGCGGCACGACGCGAGAATGATCGCGCCGGTGGCGATCGCGGCGATTCGCAGCCAGCGGAGCGGCGAGGCAGCGGTCATCGGACGCTCCCCGGGGCGGGCACGCGGTCGCCCACGATCAACTCGGCCACGGGTTCCCCGAGCGAGAGGGCCACGTCGAGGGCATCATCGCCCGGGCGGACGTCGAACCACGCGGCGGGAACAATGTCGGGCCTGTCGGGATCACATGCCGAATACACGACCCGCCGCACGAGCGCGCCTTCGAGCGCGGTGGCGATGTCGTCCTCGTCGATCACGACCTCGACCGGAAATCGCCAGGCCTGCCCGGGTGGCGAGGCGAGCTTCGCCAGCACGCGGACGCTGGGGAATAGTTCCCGCTCGGGAGCGCCCGGGAAGCCGGCGATGCGCAGGCGGTAGGCGCGGCCGATCATGAGCCCCATCCGCAGCGGGGCCGGTCGCAGCGGCGACCAGCCCGCGGCCGTCTCGATCGCGATCTCGAGGCCTTTCGGCCCGCTGATCTCAACGGGCTGCATGCCCTCGGGCAGCACACCTTCCGGACAGGGACCGGGCTGCAGGCGCCCGCGAGCGCCAATCGCTCCCGGTTGTGGTTTGCTGGCGGAAACTCCCGTCGTGATCGTCTCGGCCTCCCCGTGGGCACGGCCCACAGGGAAGGACGAAGCGAGGACGGCGGTCGCCAGCAGTCCGCGGGCAGCCCGCAGCACGGTCCCTGTCCGGATGGTGGTGGTCGGTGTGTTCATCACTCCAGGTAGTCGCCCGGCTCCGGCGGGCAGAGGCCGGCCGCCGCGGCGGCGGCGTCAGGGTCGGGGCCGCCGCCGTCGACGAACCGCTTGCGGTCCTCGGGTGGCTGGCGAAGCTTGATGTGCGGCACATCGGCCCTCTCCGCGATGTAGGCATGGCGGGCCGGCTTGGGATAGCTCAGGCCGGGAAACTGCTGTACGTGCAGGCCCAGCTGGCGCGTCGGCGGCGGGATGTGCATCTTCGTGTGGTTCGTGATCGTGTGCTTCTGCAGGCCGGCGGGCACGCCGAGCGGGATGTGCGCGGGCCCCGGGAGGCCGATCGGCGTGCCGGTGATCGGCATGCCGTATTCGGGCGCCGTGGCCCCGGCGAGAAACGCCGGCGGCAGTTGCGCGGGATCACCTCCGACGGGCATGCCGAGCGGAGCGGCGATGCCGACGGGGCAGTTGCCGCCACCGGCGCCTCCGTCACCGCCACCCGCGCCTCCCGCATAGCCGGCGGCGCTTCCCGGCGACTGCAGGTCTTTGTTGCCGATGCGGATGATCGCCAGGATCGAGCCGCGACGATCGGCCTCGCAGACCGGATCGACGCCCGGGTCGAGCCGCGTGCTCACGAGCGTCTCCACGCCGGCGACCGCGAGCTCCTGGTAGTCGGGATCGGGCAGGTAGACCACCTTCGTGACGAAGTTGCCGGCCGACACCTGGTCGAGATCCTCTTCGGTGAGCTGGAATGGCACCGCGTTGTGATCGAGAAAGGCGGCCGTGCGCGGGGCGACCGGCGCCACTTCGAGCGTCGGGTAGAGCTCGAGCCCCTCGTAGCCGGGAATGTCGGTCACCTTGAGGCGGTAGATCGAGCCCTGGGGAAAGTCGTAGCGGCCCGGAGTCACGAGCGGATCGGAATCGAAGCCGCCGGAGCCGCTCACGTCCCAGTGCACCTGCATGCCATCGGGCCCGAGAAAGCCGATCTGCGAGGTGGGGCCCATCGCCCCGCCTGCCATTCCTCCGGCGAAGGCGCCATCGCCGCCGGCTGCGGCACCGGCGTCGGCGAGGGCCGCTTCGTAGGAGGCCGGCACGATCACGCCAGGCCCAGGGCCTTCGACACCCGGGCCCGGATGCTGGAGCATCGCTGCCGGAGGGAGCACGTTGGTATGCGGGGTCGCGACCGGCCTGATCTGGGCCAGCCCCGAGAGCGGAGAGTTCGCCGGGATGTGGCAGCCCGTCAGCGACGCCGCGAGCGAC
The DNA here is from genome assembly GCA_964508125.1 of uncultured Candidatus Kuenenia sp. Classification (GTDB taxonomy): domain Bacteria; phylum Planctomycetota; class Planctomycetia; order Pirellulales; family UBA1268; genus RGVT01. Next base: position 5,858 of record CAZDTC010000054.1, on the reverse strand, counting down.
AGCCCGACAAACCCATGCATACGCATTTTCATGACCATGGCACTTCACCTCCAAAGCCGGCGATCGGCACGCGACCGCGGTCGTTCTCGTCTTGGGCCGCGCACGCGGGATGCCGTAGACTCGCGAGCCGTTCGCGAATCCCCACGGCATCGGCCGCAGCCGACCTTCCGACCCCTTAGGTGTCGACGTCCTCAGGCCGGTTTCTTTGGCAAAATCCTCAAACTTTCACCGACCGTGAACGTCAGCCAACCGCCCACATTGCCAGGCCGACCACGCTCCGCGCCGCGGTGGCGTGCCGCAGCGGCCTGGGCAGGGCTGGCGTCGGCCGTCTGTGCGGCGCCCGCGATCGCTCAGGCTCCGCCAACGGGCAGCATCTACCAACGGGGGGCCGACGAGGCAGGGCAGGGGGAGCGGGTCGTGGCGGCGGCGATCGCCGGGCTTGGCAAGACCGAGTCGATCTCGGCCCGCGTTCGGCAGTTGGCCCGCGTGGGCGACACGGTGCTGAAGGGTGGTGGCCGCTACGTACAGTCGGGCACGGGCCGCGACCAGCGTTTCCGGCTCGAGTCACGGCTCAGTTCCGAAACGGACACGTTCGACGTCCTCGAGGTCTGCGACGGGCTGTTCTTCTGGAACTACCGCCACCTCGGGATGCAGACTGCCACGATCCAGCGCGTCGACGTGCAGCGGGTGCACGAACACCTCGACGAGTTGAAGATCACGCCGCGCCCTTCCGACGGGCCGTACATCGGCGGCATCCAGCGCATGCTGGCGCTGGTGAGGGAGTCGTTTCGCTTCACCACCGCGACTGCGCAGGAGCTCGACGGCATGCCCGTGTGGATGGTGGAAGGAGAATGGAGCAAACCACGCCTCGCAGGGCTGTTGCCGGACAAGGCGGAGGCCATCAACGGGCCGGCCGGTATCTCGGCGGCAGATCTTCCCGAGGGGATGCCGTGGAGCGTGCGGCTCTCGATCGGCCGGCGCGAACTGTTTCCTTTCCGGATCGAGTGGTTGGCGATCCCCGGCCCGCGACCGGCCGCCACCACGACGCCCGAGGTGGTGGCCGTGTTCGAGCTCTACGACGTGCGCATCGGAGAGCCCGTCGATGCCACGGCCTTCGTCTACAGGCCGGCGCTCGCGGGGCTGATCGACGTCACGGAACAGCACATGAAGGAACTCTCGCCGCCGCGGCCGTAGGTGGCCGCACCCGGCTTCCCGCGCCTATAAAGGGGGGAGTCGGTTTTCCTTCAGCCATGCGAGGCGGTGAATGGAACGCGTCTTTTTTCGGGTGGCCACGTTCGCGGTCGCGCTGCTCGTGGCCACGGCCGGCCTGGGCCTGTGGCTTGGCGACCTCCACGGGCAGACCGATCCGCACGTGCTCCGCTGGGGCACGGTGCACAGGCTCTCGGGCGTGCTCGCCGCGCTCCTGGTCGTGCTCGTCAACAGCATGGCGGTGACCTATTTCATCGGCACGGGCCGCTGGTGCCGGGAGGTGGTGGAGACCTACGGCCTCGCCCCCGCCTACATCGAACGCAGCCGCATGCTGAAGCGGCGCGCGTTTCCCTTCGCCGTGCTCGGCATGCTGGCGGTGGTGGTGATCGTCGCGCTCGGCGGCGCGGCCGACCCCGCCTCCGGCCGACCCGGCACGCAAGACTGGGTGACGCCGCACCTCGTGGGCGCCCTCGCGCTCGTGGCGGCGATCGCCTGGCTCTTCCAGGCGCAAGTGCCCACCATCCGTCGGCAGCACGAACTGATCGAGGAGGTGCTCGGCGACGTGCAGGCCGTCCGCAAGGCCCGCGGGCTCGACGTCGACGGCTGAGCGACGCGCCAGGGCCGGAGGCCCGGGTTCGTACCAGCCGACGGATGTCGGCCCAGGGGAATTTCGGCAGGATGCCGGGAACTCCCGTAAACACAGACGCTTGCCCCACGTCAGTCGTGGGCGTGACCGTGGGCGCTCGAGTGCACGGCGTGGGCGTGCGACGAACGCTCCATCACCACGATGCCCCAGGCGATCGCGATGCCGAGCGTGAGCGCGGCGGTGAGCAGAAGGCGATCATGGCTGTGAAACTCCACCTCGGGCAGGAGGTCGGCAGCCGCGATGCAGAGAAAGGCGCCGGCCGCCATCGCCAGGGCCGCGCCGAGCGTGGCGTTGCTGTTGCCCCCGAACAGCTTCAGGCTCGCCAGGAAGAGCATCGCGCCGAGCGGCACGATCAGGGCGTAGGCCGCGTTGACGAGCCGGCGCGTGCGCGGCGCGGCCCCGCCGCTCGCCATCAGCGTGGCGATGATCGCGGAGTCGAACGGCTTGTGGAGCACGACCGCGAGAAATGTGGCGAACCCTGCCATCAGGCCGGGGCCATGGCCGCCGTCGGCGCCCACCGAGGCCGCGAGGGCGGCGCCGTCGGCGAGGCTGTGGAGCGCGAGGCCCGCGAACGCGCCGCACCACGCCCAGGGGCCCGTGGCGGCGTGGTCGTGGTGGTGGTCGTGGTGATCGTGATCGCAGGCGTGGCTGCCGTCGGCGGAATGGTGGGCGTGGCCGTGAAAGGCCCGCTCGAGGAGAAACATGAGAAAGAAGCCGGCGAGCACCCAGGCCATCGTCGTGTCGAGATGGCCGGAAAGCTCGAGGTAGGCGTGGGGCAGGAGGTGAAGAAGGCCCACGCCGAGCATCACGCCCGCCGTGAGCGAAAGGAGCACCTGCATCCGGCGGTGGCCGAGCGACAGGAACGCGACCGATGAACCGCCGGCATAGGCCGCTGCCGCGATCAGGAGCAGATAGCCGACGAGGCTGGCGACGGCCGACGGCGGCAGGGTGATGGTGGCGACGGGGGGCATGGGTGGAGGCCGAGGGCGGTCTGCAGCCCATGATGGGGCGGCGAATGGGCGCGGGCAAGGCCCGACCGGGAACGGCCTACCGTCGATACTGCCACGGGGCTTGGTAGTTCTGGAACGTACGGGTGGCCTGCTCCATCTGCTGCCGCATCGACTGCACGCGCTCGTTCCACGCGGCATCGCCGGCGGCCAGGGCGCCCAACACCACCACGAGCACGTAGGTGAGGAGGTTCGACCAGGCTTCCGAGCCGTAAAACTTGAGTGCCGTACCGAAAGACTTCTTCATCTTGGGCCCGAACCAGCCGTTCCTCACGGCCCAGATTTCGTCGAGCACGAGGTGGGTGATGAAGCCAAGCACGACCGCACTGGCGATGAAGTAGCGGCGCAGCGGCACCTCGGAGCTGAACGCGAGATAGGCGACCAACCCGGCGATCAGCCCCGCCGGCAGGCTGTGGAACATGCCGCGGTGGACGGAGTGGTTTTCCAGGATCCACGTCAGCCCAAAGCGGATGGCAAGATAAATCGCCGCCCCGGCGAGAATCATCGCTTCCATCGACAGCCCCCACTGTTGGAAGCGGTGGAGCATCAGGAGGGGCACGAGCGCGGCGGCGAAAGCCACGCTTTCCTTGAGCGTGTCGCCCGGCCCGCTGTCGAGGTCGGGCAGCATCCCGGAGGCGGCGCACAGGCCACCGGCGAGCGCGCACGTCATCGGCGGCATGTCGCCGATCCCCCACGCCGCGGCGGCGTAGCCGGCGCCAACGATCGTGGAGCCGGTGATATGCACGCGGAAATCGGGCACTCTGCTCTCCCCCGAGACCGACCTCGTCCGCCTCCGGCATGCCGATGCGCCGGCGCACGACGTCTGCTGCCGGCCGCTCGGCAAGCGACCTGCGCAGAGACATTCGTCCCTCTCCTTTTCGGCATCCTGGCACGCACGCGTCACCCCACCCGCTGTGCGTGCCCTGCACTGCCGGAACCGCAAGGTCGGCCCGGAACCCACGGGGCAGTGACGCTCGGCAGGACTTCACAAAAGCGGACTGGGGTATTTGCGATGAATGGTGAATATGCAGCGATTAGGGGGCTGGTGATGCGCGGGCGTTGTCACCATATTGGCCTTCGTATCGCCACGCGGCACGCTCTAGACTTCCCGCCCCATCTCTCTCACGTGGAGGCGCCTGTGGCTCTCGAAGGCTATGACCTCGTCATGCTCGGCATCCTGGCTGTTGCGGCCTTGCTCGGCTACTTCAAGGGCATGGTGTGGCAACTTGCCTGGATCGCAGGAATCGTGGCGAGTTCGTTCGTGGCCCTGCGGTTTTCCGGTCAGTTGGCCCCCTTCTTCGGGCAGCAGGCTCCGTGGAACCGGTTCACGGCGATGCTCGCGCTCTATGCCGCCACATCGCTCACGGTATGGCTCGTGTTTCGCGTGATTTCCGGGGCCATCAACGCCATCCACCTCTCCGCCTTCGATCACCAGCTCGGGCTGCTGCTGGGCTTGGCCAAGGGCGCCCTGCTCTGCATCGTGGTCACCTTCTTCGCCGTCACCCTCGCCCCTGCATATCGCAATCAGATCGTGGGCAGCCGGAGCGGCCGGCTCGTCGCAGAGCTCATCGTGCGCGCCGACACCTACCTGCCCAAGGAGATCCACGACACCGTCGATCCGTTCGTGAAGCAGTTCGAGCAGCAGTTCCAGGCGCCGAACGGTGGCCTCGCGCCGCCGCCCTCCACGGGGGCGATGGCGGGGCAGGTGTCGCCATTCAAGGCGATGCTCGAGGGCGTGACGTCGGCCGCCGCCTGGGCCGGCGCGGAGCAGGGGGGGCAGGGCGGCGCCATGGCTCAACAGGCAGGCGGCGCACTGCCTGCCGGATCATCGTGGTTCGTGCCAGCCCAGGGCGCACCGCCACCAACACAGCCGGCGCGACCCGCCGCCAGCGCCTTCTCGGCACCGCCCGCACCATTCCCGGTGGGTGCGCAATCGCCGTTGCCGGTGCGATGATGCACGGGCTCTCATGGCTGCCGTCCGGGGCTGCTGGATCACGCGAGAAGAGGAGGGCATCGCGGTATAACGCTGAAATCCTGCGAGGAACAGGGAAGCCCTAAACCGGACATAAGAGACATTATCGGACGTTGGGGAGAGGGGCGGTTTCGCGGCTGCTTGCTATGTTCACGGCCATGGAACCCACCTGCTCCGATCAGCCACGGGTCACGCTCGCCGACCTCACAGCCGCCATCCGCCGGTTCCGCGACGACCGCGACTGGGCCCAGTTCCACACGCCGAAGAATCTGGCCGCGGCGACGGCCATCGAGGCGGCGGAACTCCAGGAGCGGTTTCTCTGGAAGACCGACGCCGAGGTCGATCAGGACCTGGCCGACGCCGCCAAGAAAGCCGGAGTGGCCGAGGAGATCGCCGACGTCGTGATGTTCGCGATGCTCCTCGCCGACCGGCTCGGCATCGACCTGGCCGAGGCGATCACGGCCAAGCTGGCGGCCAACGAGCGGAAATACCCGGTCGACCTCGCCCGCGGCAACGCCCGCAAGTACACGGAACTCGGCGAAAACTGATCAGGCCGTTTCGGCCTCGAGAAACACGCCCATGCGGCGGAATTTTTCGTAGCGGGTGGCCACGAGCGCGTCGCCCGGCTGCGTGACGAGCTCGCGGAGCGTGCGCAGGAGAAACGTCTTCAGCTTCGTCGCCATCTGCCGCGGGTCCCGATGGGCGCCCCCCGGGGGCTCCTCGATCACCGCATCGACGATGCCAAACTCCTTGAGATCCCGCGATCGCATCCGCAGGGCCTGCGCGGCCTTCGCCTTGTGTTCGGCGCTCTTCCAAAGAATGCCGGCACAGCCCTCGGGACTGATCACGCTGTAGTAGGCATGCTCCAGGATCGCCACGCGGTCGCCCACGCCGATGCCGAGCGCCCCGCCCGAGCCGCCTTCCCCGATCACCACGCACACCACCGGCACCGGCAGCTGCGCCATCAGAAACATGCTCTCGGCGATCACCTGCGCCTGCCCGCGCTCCTCGGCGCCGACGCCCG
>CAZDTC010000053.1:0-10117 GCA_964508125.1 uncultured Candidatus Kuenenia sp. | reverse complement strand
CACCGCCCGCACGAACGAGGGGATGATCTCGTCGGACTTCGCCCGCACCTCCTGGATCGCCACGATGTCGAACTGGCGAACGACGCGGGCCAGCACCTCGACGACGTGCTGCTTCGCCATCTTCGATTCGCCGAACACCTGGATGTTGAAGCTCGCCACGAGGATCGCGCCGGCCGGCTTGGGCGCGGGGCCCATGCCGGCGACCTGCGCCCGGGCCGCGGGGGCGAAGGCGACGAGCAAGCACGACACGATGACGAGGCGCGTGGCAAACACGCCTTCTGTATCGGCGGCGGCGCGGGGGCGTCATGGCCCCGGCGGACACAACTGGATCAGCTTTACGGCCCGATGGCAGCCAGGGCTTCCTGGGCAAGGCGTGCCAGTCGCGGGTTGGAGGCAGACGCGGCGCGTTCGAGGGCCGGCCGGGCCGAGGCCGCGCGGGGCCCGACCTTGCCGAGGGCCCAGGCGGCCCGCTCCGCCACGGCTGGATCGCCCGCGGAGTCGAGCGCCGCCGCCAGCGCGCCCGTTGCGGCTGCCGCAGCCTGCCCAGAACGCCCGAGCAGAGTGGTCGCCCAGTAGGCGACGAGCGCGTTGCCGCTGCCGACGAGCGCGGTAAGGTCGCCGATCGCGTCGGGGGGCGGGCTGCCGAGTTCCTCCAGCGCCGCCACGGCCCAGTCGCGCGCCTGGTCGTCGGCATCGCCGCAGGTCTTCACGAGCGGCACGGCGGCGGGCACGGCGTCGAGGCCGGCGCGGCACAGGTGCTCGGCGGCGTCGGCCCGCGTCGCGGCGTCGGCGGCGGAGAGCTTCGCGATCCATGCGGCGATGTCGGGCATGCAGTTTCCTCCAGGATGATCCGCCCAGTATCGTGACACCGGTCCGATTTCGGCAACGACAGGAGGGCGGCGATGCAGCGGATCGGGTTCGTCGTCGGCGAGGTCGTGTTTCTCGCCGTGGCGTTCGCCTGCGGCGGCCCGCCCTGGACGCTCGTGGGCGGGGCCGCGTTCGCGCTCCTCGCATTCGCGGGCCCGAGGCTGGGCACGCTCCTGCTCGTGGCCCCGAGCCTGGCCTGGCTCGGCGGTTCTCTCGCGACCGGCAATCGCGAGCTCTTCTTTCCCTACGCGATGCAGCTCGCGGCCGTTGTGCTCTGCCGGCTCTGCGGCCGGGGAGCAGCCTGGGGCCTCGGGGGTGGCGGGCTCGTGGCTGCGGCGTTTCTCGCGATCCGGGTGGCGCAGCAGGCCACGCCGCGCGTGCTGGCCGTGGAATGCGCCGTGGCGGCGGCGATCCTTGCAGTGGCGGCGCTCGCCCGCGCGCGATGGCCGCAGGGCGGCGCCATCGATGCGGCGATCGTCGCCGCGTCGGCCCTCCTCGCCTACGCGGGCCTGGCACTTTAGGTCGGGGAATAAGCCCGCGTGAATCAGCACTGGATCGTCGAGGTCGAGATCGAGCCGCTCGTGATGCCGCCGTCGGGCGAGCGGCTCGACCGTGAATCGTTTCATGCCTGGCTGTGGGAACACGCGGCGGGGCTCGTGGGGATCGACGAGGGGAGCGTGTCGGCGGAGGAGGCGGCGGCGCGGGGGCTCGTGGCCGATCCGGTCGTGATCGATGCCGCCGCGGCGCCGCCCGATCGCGACTGGGTGGCGGGGCTCGCGGCGGCCGCGTGCTGGTTTATCGATGAGCCTACGGCCCGCGAGGCCGCGCGGCAGATGGCGGGCGTGGCAGGCTGTCGTGTGGCCCGCGTGCGGCAAGAGGAGGCGCGCGGGTCGGATGAGGGCTGGCGCGAGGCGTTTGGCCCGATCGATGTGCCGGGGTTTGGCGTCGTGCGGCCGGCGTGGGACGAGGGAATGTCAGCCGCGGGGCCCGACGGGGCCACGATCTTCATCGAGCCAGGCGCGGGCTTCGGCACGGGGTTGCACGAGACCACGCAGCTCTGCCTGGCCGCGCTCGCGGCGTGGCGCCGCGGCGGAGGCGGGCTCGACCACGTGCTCGACTTCGGATGCGGCTCGGGGATTCTCGGCATCGCGGCCGCCGTGTGCGGAGCCAAGCATGTGGCCGCGGTCGAGATCGACGAGCACGTGCATGCAGCGATCCGTGCCAACGCCGCCCGCAACGGTGTAGCCGGGCAGGTGAGCGTGGCGGCGGCGCTGCCGGTCGACGGAGAGGCCTGCGATCTCGTGTTCGCCAACATCGTGGCGCCGGTGCTGCTCGAGCATGCCGCGGTGTTGTGCGGCCGGGTGGGGCGGGGCGGCGGCCTCGTGCTTTCTGGCCTGCGGGCAGCCGACGTGCCCGCCGTGGCGGAGCGCTATGCGGAGATCCTCGGCGCGGCCCCGGAGACGACATCGCGCGGCGACTGGCGCTGTCTCCTGTTGACGCGCAGGCGTTAGACTGGGCGGCATGATTGATCAGCCGGAGATCGCCGAGCCCGGGCAGTCGTGCGGAACCTGCCGATTCTGGAAGCGGGCCGCGGTCGCCGATCCGCGGGCGGGATGGGGGCAGTGCCGCAGGCTGCCGCCCACGCTCCCGGAGGCGAACGACGAGAAGCTCGTGCACGTGGGCGTGTGGCCGCACACCGACGTCGACGACTGGTGCGGCGAGTGGGCGGGGGCGTGATGTGGGGCAGGCGGCTGTGTTCGCTGGCAGGCTCGGCATCGTGCCGACCTGTCCTTGGCCGACCTCCGTCGGCTGGTGCAAACCCGGCCCTCCGGGCCTGCCGCGCGTGGGGCAAGCGTCTCGCTTGCCGGGAGCTGGGGCGGCATTGGCAACCGGGACGGTCGCCCCACGAGTTACTTCCGCCCGGGCGTGTCGCGTTGGAGCGTGCCGTTGCCGAAGGGCGAGGTCTGGCTCGACGAGCCGTCGGAGCGGCGCGTGATCGTGCCCGAGCCAAACTTCTGCGTCTGGCCGGTCACGGTGCGGCCGTCGCGTGACGTTTCCGTGGTCAGCGCCCCCGAGCCGAAGGGCCGCGATTGCGTGGTCGTGCCGTCGGACCAGCGGGTGATCGTGCCGTCGCCAAACTTTTGCGTCTGTCCCGTGATGGTGCGGCCGTCGCGGGTGCGCTCTGTCGTGATCGAGCCCGAGCCGAAGGGCCGCGTCTGACTGCTCGTGCCGTCGGAGCGATGCGTGATCGTGCCCGAGCCGAATTTTTGCGTCTGGCCGGTGCGGGCCGGGGCGGTGCCGGCCCGTGGCGGCGCGGGCTCGGCGGCTCGGGCCGTAACAGCGCCCAGCATGAGCACAAGCGCGATCGAGATGCGACGGTGAACCCACACGATGATGCTCTCCGCAAGGATCGAGGCGGATCGAAAGACTTCGGAAGCATACCCCAGCCAGGGGGTGTCTGCCTGCTTGGCTCGCGCGGGCTGTGGCCGGAGTGCGCGGCGATCCGGTATTCTTTCCGCGGCATTCGGCCGCCAGACGCCGGTTTCCTCATCCTCACCCGCAGGCTCCACACCATGCCCGAGACAGTTTCCGAATTCGACGGCTGCGACCTCCTCGCCCGGCTGTTCCGCGCCCGGGGATACGCGATCAAGCGCAACCAGCTGTTCCGCGAGTATGGCGTGGAGTTCCACATCGACGGTTGGGACGCGAAAGCCCGCGTGGGCTTCGAGTTTCTGACGAGCGAAGACGAAGACCACGACGACCTCACGCTCGAGGAATACAAGACGCTCTGCGAAGCCCAGCGCCGCGGCGAGCTCGCGCTCTTCATCATCGACGAGGTGGAGCCGCTCTCGGAGAAGGAGCTGGCTGCCGAGGCCCACGATTTTCTCGACGAGGTGGCCGCGGCGGCTGCGGCCCGTCTGAAGCGCGGGACCCGCAAGGCGAAGAAGGCCGTGAAGAAGGCCGCGAAGAAGAGGGCGAAGAAGGCCGTGAAGAAGAGGGCGAAGAAGGCCGTGAAGAAGAGGGCCCGGCGCTGAGCGTTTGGCGGCCTGTGGGGCAAGCGTCTCGCTTGCCGAGAGTCGGGGCCGCATTGGCAACCGGGACGGTTGCCCCACGGTCAGCTCTTCATCGCGGCGAGGACGTCGGCGAGCGGAACGGTGGCGAACGTCGTGGCGTAGTCGCTCATCGAGTAGGGGATCACGAGCAGGCCCGCGTGCACGAGCGCGCCGCAACTGTAAACGACGTTCGGCACGTAGCCGGCCCGCTCGTTCTCGTCGGGGCTGAGGAGCGGCTCCCGTAGCCGGCCGATCACGCGGGCCGGGTCGTCAAGGTCGAGGAGCGCGGCGCCGATTGAATACTTTCGCATCGGCCCCACGCCGTGCGTGAGCACGAGCCAGCCCTGCGGCGTCTCGATCGGCGAGCCGCAGTTGCCGATCTGCACGAACTCCCACGGCTGCGTGGGCCGGAGCACGAGCCGCCGGGAGTGCCAGAAGTGGAGCATGTCCGACTCCATCACGTGGAGATTCTCGCCGTCCTGCCGTGAGAGCATCGCGTAGACCCCGCCGATCCGGCGCGGGAACAGGGCGAACCCCTTGTTGGCGATCTCGGGGCCGTTGAGCGTGCTCACCTTGAAGCGCACGAAGTCGTCGGTGGCGAGAAACTGCGGCAGCATCACATTGCCGTCGAAGGCTGTGCAGGTGGCGTAGTAATGAACGGCGCCGTCGGGCTCCTCGAACCGCACGAAGCGGGCGTCTTCGATCCCGTTGGTCTCGGCCGGCGAGTAGGGAAAGATGACGCGCTCCGAGATGTCGGCGTCGGGGTCGCATTCGATCTCGTAGTTGGCCCGGGCCAGGGCCAGGATCGCGGTGGCGAACGGTTCCCACTCCTTGCGGCGCGACCGCTGCTGCCGCGAGGCCTGTGCGAGCATGGCCTCGAGGTCGCCGAGGGTGAAGTGGTCGTCGAGCGCGTCGAACACGAGGTCGACGAAAGGGTCGACCACCCCGAGTTCGGCCAACTTGCGGAGAAAGAGCGACTTTTCATAGCGGCTGTCGGCGACGACCCGCGGTGCCGTCACGAATCCGGTCGGGGCGGCAAGGGTGATCGTGCCCGCCGCGTCGATCGTGCCGGTACGGAAGCCGACGCTCGACACGTGCCCTTCGCCGGTGGCCCGCAGGCTGAGGATGAATCGTTGCGTGCCAGCCGGCAGGCCGCCCTGCTCCGGATGCCAGACGATCGATGGGTTGAAGAGGGCGGCGCTCTCGAGGGCGTATTCCTGCGTGAAGTAAGAGCCGATGAGGAGCTGCCGGGCCTCGGTGAGCGGGCTGTCGGTGAGCAGGTGGTGGCGGACGGCCTCGAATCGCTCGCGGAAGAAGGTCAGCAGCCGCTGGTGGCGGCCGTGGAACTCCGCGAGCACCTCGGCGAGGAGCCGCTGGGTCTCCTCATCCCCGAGTGCCATGATCCGGCTGATGATCTTCATCGCCCGCTGGGGATGCGGCGGCTCGAAGGGCCGGTAGAGGACACGGCCGTTGTTGGGACGCAGGATCACTCCGGTGCGGGTGATGTTCATGGCTCGGTCTCGCCGGGGAGGTGAGGGACTGCATCTCGACGAGCGCGCCGAGCCAGGCGAGGGTCGACTCCGCCCCCTGGTTGTCGTTGGTGCGGTCCTCGAGCAGGCCGTCGCGGCAGCCGCCCGTGGCGGGATCGCAGAGCACGAGGCCGACGACGTTGTGGCCGAGGAACCAGTCGAAGGCGTCCCAGGCGCGGTCGGCCCAGGCCGCGTCGGCCGTGGCGTGGAACGCCTCGAGGCAGGCGGCGATCGTGGCGTGGGCCTCGAGCGGCTGCTGATCGAAGGGGGCAGCCTCGCCGCCTTTGCGGAGGAAGCCGCGGTTGCCCACCGGGGCGAACCGGCCCGTCGGCGATCGCTGCACGGCCACGAGCCACTCGAGCATCGTGAGCCCCGCCTCGAACGCTGCGCGGTCGCCCGTCCAGCGGCCGCTCGAGATCAGCGCCTGGCAGAGACGGGCGTTGTCGTACGCCACGATCTCCTCGGGCCAGGGCCAGTCGGGCGTGGCGCCGGCCCGCTGTTGGTCGACGAGCCGCGCCGTGAGCCGGGCCCGCACGCCGGCGGCGAGACGGTCGCCATCGAGCCGGCGCAGGGCTTCCTGGATGCCGATGATCCCGAGCGCCCAGGCCCGGGGACTCGTCGTCCGCTCGAGCGCGGCGAGCGCCGGAGCAAAGAGCCGCATCGCCCAGGCCTGCAGGCCCGAGCGGCGGCCGCGGCCGATGCAGGCGCCGAGAGCGACGACGGTGCGGCCGAGACAGTCGTCGGTGCCGTCGTCGTCGAGCCAACGCATGTCGAACGACAGAAAGTTGCGAAACCGTCCGGTGGCCGGAACGAACGCGTGGCCGACGAACGTGGCGTATGTCGTGGCTGCTCGTGCCGCGACAGGCGAGCCGAGCCCGTGGTGGTCGAGAGCGACCGTGAGCGCGAGCGCGCGGGCGTTGTCGTCGGTGCAGTAGCCATCAGCGGCGTTCGGGATGTCGTAGGTGGCGTGCTGGAGGAGGCCGGTGGAGTTGGTGAGCCGCAGGAGGTGATCGAGGCGCAGCGGAGGGAGTTCGTGCCGCGGCCGGCGCTCGGCAGGTGGCGATGCCGACCGCCTCGGCTTCACAACGACGCTTTGACGCGTGCGTCGCAGGGCGGCGGCGTAGCGATCGGCCACGCGGCTCCACACCATCTCGCGGCCGAGCTGCCAGGCCCGTGAGCCGATCGCCTGCCTGCGGGCGTCGTCGCCGAGGAGATCGCAGGCCGCGGCGGCGATCGCGTTGGGCGCCGCGAAGGGCACGATCACGCCGTGGCCGTCGGCGAGAAGTTCCTGGGCGTGCCAATAGGGCGTGGAGATCACGGGCTTGCCGCAGCCGAACGCGTAGGCGAGCGTGCCGGAGGTGATTTGGTCTTCGTGGAGGTAGGGCGTGACATAAATGTCGGCCGCGTTCAGGAAGGTGAGCAGATCGGGGAGGTCGACGTAGCGATCGTGGAAGACCACGTGCCGTTCCACGCCGAGCGTCCCGGCCCGCCGACGGAGGGCTTCGCGGTAGCGCTCGCCCTCCTGGGCCAAGAGGTGCGGGTGCGTGGCCCCGAGCACGACGTAGAGCACGCGGGGGTGATCCGCAGCGATCCGGGGCAGGGCATCGATCACATGCTCGATCCCCTTGGCGGGCGAGAGCAGCCCGAACGTGAGCAAGACGCTCCGGCCCTCGAGCCCGAGCCGGTGTTTGCTCGCGGCGGTCTCCGCGGAGCCCATCTCGGGAATGCCGTGCGGGATCACGTCGATGCGGTCGGCGGACACCCCATACACCTCCTCGAGCAGCGACCGGCCGCGCTCGGTCATCACGGCCAGCCGGGCCGAGAGGCGGAGAATGTCGTCCATCACGCGGCGCTGGGCGGGCGACGGCCGCGCGAGCACGGTGTGGAGCGTCGTATGCACCGGCGCGCGAAGGTTTTCGAACAACGCAAGCACATGGCTCCCCGCCTCACCGCCAAAGATGCCGTATTCGTGCTGCAGGGACACGACGTCGACATTGCGGAGATTGAGAAACGCGGCCGCCCGTTCGTACGACGCGGGATCGTCGGCCCGAATCTCGAACGCCGCCTCGGCGGGATAGTCGTACCGTGTGGCGTTGTCGGTGAGCGGGACGACGACGCATGCGGCGCCGGGGAGGTGGGTCGCCAGCGCCGACCGCAGGTCGTGCGCGAACGTGGCGATGCCGCAGCGACGCGGCACGTAGCTGCCGACGAAGGCGATCGAGTTGAGCGGGGGAGCATGCATGGCCGCAGGGCGGCGTGCATGCCGGAAGGGTCGTCCGGTGCGATTGTACGCGTGCAGGCAAGCGGAAACGTTCGCCCTCGTGGGGCGACCGTCCCGGTCGCCACTGGCAAGCGAGACGCTCGCCCCACAGCCGCCACTGGCAAGCGAGACGCTTGCCCCACGTCAATTCGGCAGGAACTCGAGCGTGTAGCAGTCGGCGGCCTTCACCTTGCCGGCGAGGCTCGGGTCGAGCGCGGTCATCTGGGCGAGCAACTCGTCCCAGCGGGCCGCCGTCATCGTGCCCAGCCGCTCCGGCGGCATGCCGTCGGGCAGACAGAGATCGCGCAGCGTCGCCACGCCGTGGTCGAGCATCTCGGCCGTCAGGCCCTCGCTGTTCACCTTCATCAGCTGCGCATTCGTGGCCGCCGGGTCGGCCAGATACTTCCGCCAGCCCTCGATCGCCGCCTTCACCATCTTTCTCACGAGGTCGGGCTGCTCGCGCACGATCTTGCCCGTCGTCACGAGCACGCTCGAGTAGGGATCGAAGCCGATGTCGGAGAGCATGAGCGTGGTGATCTTCGCGCCTTGCTGCTCCGCCAGGAGCGGTTCGGAATACACGTAGCCCTGCTGGGCCATCGTCGGGTCGTGGACGGTGAGCGCCACGCCGCCGGTGTAGGGCACCTCCTTCACGCCGGCGAGCAGCCCCTTCGACCGCATGTATTCGAGGAAGGCATGCCCCTGCTGCACCTGGAGCGTCATGCCGCGCTTGCCGAGATCCTCGAATGACGTCACCCCACTGTCGGCCCGCATGAGCAGGCAGCGCGGATGGTGCTGGCAAGCGGTCATCACGGTGACGATGTCGGCCCCCTGGCTGCGGAACATCACCACGTCTTCCGCGTTCGCCACGGCAAACTGCACGCGTCCGGCGGCGAGCTCGCTTGCGATCGGGGCGGCGCGGCCGCCGGGCCGGATCTCCACCGCAAGCCCCTCGGCGTCGTAGAGCTTGTCGATGAGGGCCGTGTAAAACCCGCCGTGCTCCGGCTCCGGAAACCAGTTGAGCTGCAGCACCGCGGGCGTGCCGCGGGCGGCATCGGCCGGCGGCTTCGCAGGCGCGCCGCAGCCGGCGAGGGCGGCGGCAAGAAACAGAATCGCGAGTCGGGGCATGCGGGCGTCTCCGGGATGGAGAAGATAAACGGTATCCGATCCGGAATCCTGTCGCTTCTTCTCCGGGGTTTTTGGCGACCGGGACGGTCGCCCCACGTGTCGGTCAATCGCCCGTGCCCTGAACATACTTGTGGAGCAGCCGATCCGTCAGCAGGTTCACGGCCGCGAACATCACGAGCCCCAGGAGCGACGAGAGCAGCACGGCGGCGATCAGGGCGTCGGTCTTCCCCATCGCGAGCCAGCGGTCCATCACGGCCCCGAGCCCGGGAAAATCGCTGCCCCGGCCCACGAAAAATTCCCCCACGATCGCCCCGATCACGGCCAGGCCGCAGCTGATCCGGAGGCCGAGCGCGAGGTGGCCCATCGCCGTCGGCAGCCGGAGCCGCAGGAGCGTGGGCCAGCGGCCGGCGCGGTAGAGCCGAAAGAGATCGCGGTGGTTTGGATCGAGCGCGAGCAGGCCGGCCGTCACGTTCGAGAGGATCGGAAAGAGCGCGATGATCGCCGACACGAGAATCACGGTTCGCTCGCCGTAGCCGCTCCAGGTGATGAGCAGGGGCGCGATCGCCACGATCGGCACGGTCTGGAGAAACACCACGTAGGGATAGAGCGCCGTGCGGATCACGCGCGACTGGCTGAAGAGGATGGCGAGCAGCGTGCCCACGATCGCCGCCGCCGCGAGCCCGGCGAGCGACGCCCGGGCCGTCACCCCAAACGCATGCCCGAGCGTGTCGCGCTTCTCCCAGAGCGCCGTCGCCACCTGCAGAGGCGAGGGCAGCAGGTAGGCCGGCACCTGCCAGTGGCCCACGGCAAACTGCCAAAACGCGACCACGCCCACGGCCACCGCCGCGGCGGGCATGGCTTCGAGGGCGAGGTGCGCAAGCGGCATGCGCCGGCGGCTCATCGGGCGGCCTCCGCGAGCAGGTCGGCCACGGCGTCGTAAAGCCGGCCGAAGGCGGGGCCGCTGCGGGCCCGCGCGGGCCGCGGCCGGGGGAGGTCGATCGCCACGCGGCCCCCCACGCGGCCGCCGTCGATCACGCACACCTCGTCGCCCACGATGATCGCCTCGCCGACGTTGTGCGTCACGAGCACCATCGTGCGCGGATGCCGGGCATGCAGGTCGAGGAGCAGTTCCGTGAGCCGCGTGCGCAACAGATCGTCGAGCGCGGCGAACGGCTCGTCGAGGAGGAGGATCGCCGGCTCGGTGACGAGCGCCCGGGCGAGCGACACCCGCATCTTCATGCCGCCGGAGAGTTCGCCCGGCCGCTTCGCGCGGTCGTCGGCGC